>JAAUTJ010000048.1 GCA_012031475.1 Leptolyngbyaceae cyanobacterium SM1_3_5
ATCCGGGCGACTGCTGGGTGAGCGAAACTTGCTTTTCGCCTCGCGTGGGCGATGTGGTGGCTCGCGAAATGCTGCGCGATGCGGCACGACGCGGACGTGGACGGCTGGAATGGGTTTCCTTCAACGGTCGTCAAGGAACTCGATCGCAGCGGCAGTCAAATTCGATCGGTGACGGCGATCGAACATCGTCCGGCAGTAGGCGCACCGCCACTCAACACCAATCCACTGTCACAAACGATCGAAGACTGGTATCGCTACGAAAATTCCGATCGCTTCCAAAAGCAGATTATTCGCTTTGTTCCGGCTCGGCGCGAACGCAATCGCACTCATCCCGCCGATTGGTATGTCGTCGATGCGACTGAGACGGGCGAAATTATCGGACTGGCAGATGTGCCGTATCGCTTGGGAATTGATGCGCGATCGTACTTAGAGCCGTCTTCTTCCAGCGCAACGAACGACCCATATTGTCCACAGGGCTACACCTACACCTTTGCAATGGAGGCAACTGCCCAAGCGCAGCGCCACGAAATGCCGCCGTTCTATTTGCGCTATCACAACTACTACAGCTATGAACTGGCGCGGTTTGATTTTGATGCGGTCTTCACCTACCGCCGGATTTTTGCCGCCACGCCAAGGCGCGATCGCCCCACCCGCCGCAGCTATCAAGACTACACCGTGCATCCGGGTGACATCTCGATGCAAAACTGGACCTGGGGCAACGACTATCGACCGGGAACCAACCGCGACAATTTGATCTACAGTCGCGACCAGTTGCGATCGAATGGGCAACTGAATTCGGGTGGCTGGATGGGCGGATTGCGGACAGACAGCCTCCGGGCGGCGGAAGAACTGTCGCGGGGCTATTTCTACTGGCTGGCAATGGGCACAACCGACTCACAGCTTGGAACAGGCGTGAAAGTGCCGCAGCCCAATCTGCGCTATTTGTCCGGCCTCGACTCGCCAATGGGAACCGCTCACGGCCTGTCGAAATATCCCTACATGCGCGAAGGTCGGCGGATTATTGGACGACCGAGCTTGGTCAGCCGCAAGGCTTTTCAGTTTGGGAGGTGGACATCTCACGGCGCGACTACAGCGATCCGTACTACCAAGCTACGCTGACGCCGGACACCTACCGCCGCCTGCGGGCAACGCTGGCCGGACTGAACGCCGCTTCAGTGATTGGCGGTCAGGTTTCGCCGGAAAATGCGATGCGACGGACGCGATCGACCATCTTCCCGGATGCGGTCGGCATCGGCCACTATGCGATCGACTTTCACCCCTGTATGCAAGAGTCGCCGCCAGAAAAAGCCGGAAACCGAGAGCGCGACGGCGAACGACGCGGAGCCGGACAAGCCTACCCGTTCCAAATTCCGTTGCGATCGATGATTCCGCAGCAGGTGGATAATCTGCTGGTTGCCAGGCAAAAGCATTGCGACCAGCCACATCGCCGCCGCTGCCTACCGCGTCCACTCGTTTGAATGGTCGTCCGGTGCGGCAGTCGGCAATGCGATCGATTTTGCGCTCGATCAAGGCGTCATGCCGTATCAACTGGTCGATCAGCTTCCGCAGCGCGAACCGCTCCTGGAGCAGTTTCAGCAGCGACTCAATCAGCAAAACAATCCAACCGCTTTTCCCAACACCTCGATCTTTAACGAGAACTGGGAGGACTGGCGCTAGATTCGGTGTTTTAGGCTGCTAAACCTCCCACTCGTGGGAGATTTGGGGAGCAGACCAAACGCCCAACGCCAGCAGAAGTTTTAAAACACGCCCTAGATCATGGGAAAATGTGGGTGGAAACCCCGCCCTTCAAGGGCGGCTTTACATCGAAATCTACGCATCTCACAAAATTAGCGCTATAATGTGAGACGTGCAAAAAGCCTTCAAGTACCGCTTCTATCCAACGCCTGAGCAAGAATCCTTGCTCAGGCGAACGATGGGTTGTACTCGCTTGGTCTACAACCGTGCTTTGGCCGCCAGAACGGAAGCTTGGTACGGTGAGCAAAAGCGAATTGGGTACGTTGAAAGCTCGGCAATGCTGACTCTTTGGAAAAAGAAGAGGATCTTCAATTTCTCAATGAAGTTAGCTGTGTGCCGTTGCAGCAGGGTTTGCGCCATCTGCAAACCGCTTTTAGCAACTTCTTTGCAGGTCGGGCGCAATACCCCAACTTCAAAAAGAAGCGCAATGGCGGTAGTGCTGAGTTCACTAAGTCGGCGTTTAAGTTCAAGGACGGTCAGGTTTTCCTGGCGAAGTCTTCTGAACCATTGCCGATTCGCTGGAGTCGGCTAGTTGCCAGATGGGGCTGAACCCACAACCGTGACGGTGAAGCTCTCCCCTGCTGGCCGCTGGTCTGTTTCGCTCCTGGTGGATATCGAAATCGAGCCATTGCCGAAGTCTCCAAATGAAATTGGAATTGATTTGGGTGTGACGAGCTTGGTTGCGCTGAGTACAGGCGAAAAGGTTGCCAACCCCAAAGGCTTCAGCGCCAAGCGTCGTAAACTCAAGCGAGCGCAAAAAGCATTGAGCCGCAAGCAAAAAGGGTCGAACAACCGCTATAAAGCGCGGCTCAAAGTTGCCAAAGTGCATCAAGAAATTAGTGATGCAAGGCAAGATTTTCTTCACAAGCTGACGACTCGATTGGTACGCGAAAACCAAACGATTGCTGTCGAAGACTTGGCCGTGAAGAACATGATGAAGAACCGGAAACTTGCCCTCAGCATCAGCGATGCAATTTGGGGTGAACTGGTACGGCAGCTTGAATACAAGTGCGCTTGGTATGGCCGCACCTTCGTCAAGATTGACCGCTGGTTTCCAAGTTCCAAGCGATGTGCTGAGTGTGGGCACATCGCCAGTAAGCTGCCCCTCGACATCCGAGAATGGGACTGCCCCAAGTGCGGAACTCACCATGACCGGGATGTGAACGCAGCCAAAAACATACTCGCCGCAGGGCTTGCGGTGACAGTCTGTGGAGCGAACGTAAGACCGGAAAGGCATAAGTCTGATGGCAGTTGCTATGAAGCAGAAAGGTCTCGGAGTGATCCGGGGAATCCCCGTGCGTTCACGCCGGGGAGGATGTCAACAGAATCAGCTTTATGATTCCTACATGCCAATGACGTTGGTTTTGCCTCAAGCAAGCGGAATTGAACCCGATCGCTGCTTCTAGATCACAAGTTGGAAAGTCGTATAGAGAAAGCAGCGAATTGATTGGCAAATTGACCCGCCGTCTGGTTCGGTTGTCGAAATTGATGAGACTAGCTCCGGCGCGATCGAAGACTATTCACCCTACCGCATTCCTGAAGTTTGGTCGCTTAAAAACCAGTTGAGAATCTGTCAGCTTGCTGAAGAAAAATACGTTGATTCGCAAAGCCGCTACTTCCCAAACTACGATCTGTAAACGGTGGTTCACGGAAGCTTTAGAGAGTGCCTATGACCAAAATACAAGCGCTGCGATTCGGCAGTTGCGATCGATTTTGACTAACAAAACTTGCTGGATTAGACAACTTACTTTTAACTTTTCACCGTGATTGAAGGTCAACCCAAAACTAATCCGCCGCCCTTTCCACAGACGATCGCGCATGACCTGCTGACCGCTTACGCTCGCCGGTTCGTATGTGTATCGAGGCGATCGCTTGCGGCAAACGCTTGACCAGATTGGGCGATCGATTCCCCACCCAAACACGCAGTTTCACTTCGCCAGCGTCACCAATGGCAATATTGCACTGTTACAAATCGTTCAGCAGGCAGGTTGGGGACTTCATGCCAACACTCCGGGCGATGTGTTTTTGGGACTCAAAGCGGGATTTTCACCGCCTCACATCGTTTACAGCGGCAGCAATCTCAATCGCGCCGACATGAAGCAGTTGCTTGACTGGCAAATCGATCGCTTCAATTTCGATAGCCTCTCGCAGCTTCAAGATTTCTGCGACTGCGCCGCGAATCGATCGATCCGTCCCGCTCTTGGTCTGCGCCTCAACAATCCTGAACTAATTGGAGACAGTCGCATCGGCATTCGCGCTGAAGAATTTATGGATGCCGTTACGATCGCTCATCAGCACAATTTCACCATCACTGGGCTGCATTTTTATCGAGGCACAGGAACCAACGCTACGAGCGCGTTTACGGATGCGATCGATCGCGTCATTTCGATCGCGCAGCGGCTTCCCGACTGGCGATCGATCGATTTCGGTGGCGGCTTTGGCTATCCCTATCGAGGCGGTGCGGCGTTTGACTGGCCGGAGTTTGGCGAGGCGATCGCGCAAAAACTCAAAACGCTATCTCGCCCGATCGAACTGTTAGTTGAACCGGGACGATCGGCAATCGCAGAATGCGGCATTTTGCTGGCGAAAGTGGTTTCAATTAAGTGGCAGGACGATCAGCAAATTGTCGGTGTGGATACGACTGTGGCAAACTTGTCCGTGCCTGCTGTGCATGGCGGCTATCGATCGATCGCGACTTGGAAAACTGGAACGCTCCATCAAACCGACGTTTGCGGAAATACAACCTACTCACGCGATTACCTAGGGCGAAACTGTTGGCTTCCCAGGCTGGAAATTGGAGATGCGATCGCCATTTTGGATTCGGGTGCTTATGGCTATGCAATGTCATCTCATTTTCTGCATCGTCCCCGTCCCGCAGAAGTATTACTTGAAGGAAGTCAGCATCGCTTGATTCGACAGCGCGAAGACTATTCAATTTTATTAAACGGGCAAATTTTTTGAGGAGATAACAGCGATGGGAATGAAATGTACTCGATGTGGTGCTGACAATCTGTTAGCCGATCGCACTAATAACCAAGGTCGCTGCAAACAGTGCAATCATCCGTTCGTCTTTGAACCAACCACTGGTGCCGATAAACGATTTCGCTTCACCGATCGATTTTTTCAAAAGGCAATTGCTGATATTTCCAGCCAAAATGTGCTGTTTTTTACACCAAAACAGTTTTTGTATTTTGTCGATCGACGGCTGAAAACTAAACCTACTGCGATCTTTTCTTTGTTCATTGTTTATCTCTTTGGTCTTGTTGTTATCACCTTCTTCTTACTTGCTGGCGGTTCTTTTCAAATCCCCCTACTGTGGCTAATCATTCTATTTTTCTATAATCTGCTTTGGATCGGAACATTTTTTAGGTTCAGCCAATTAACCCAGGAAGGTGTTCGCAGCAGAAGAGCAGCAGCTATCAGTCTTCAAGTGCTAGGACTAGTGATATCAGTCACTGGCGTTTTCGTAAGTGTGGTAAAGAATTTTTTTTCCTGGATATGTTGTAGCTGCAATCTTAGGAATTTCTGCTATTTGGCTTGGCTATTGGCAAAAACGCCGCCAGCAGAAAATTAAGGATGAATTCATCGTCAGCGCAGCGCAGAGTGAGGAGTGGTTAAAGCGCTGGCGATCGATCAATGGCGATGTTGAAAAGTTGTTGCCTGCTCCGCTTCAAAATGCTTTGCCTGCGAGTATTGATCCCCAAGTGAGTGCTTATAGTTTCGATCGCGCCATTGTTTGCGATAGTGATGCGATCGCCCAGTTTCTAATTGCAAATAACGTTCATTTTGAAAACAACTGCGCCATTTTAAGCATCAACGGCTATCCGCGAAATATCTTCGATACGGTGATGGAAATGTTGCGTCGTAATGCTGATTTGAAGGTGTATGCGCTGCATGATGCGAGTCCGGTTGGGGTGAGTTTGGTGCATCAGTTGCGATCGAATTCTGCTTGGTTTGCCAACCAAGCCGTGACGATTTTGGATTTGGGGCTTTCGCCGCGCCAAATATTAGCAAATCGCAATTTGTTTGTGCAGCAGTCAGACGCAATGGCGCAGATGGCTCGGCAACTGTCCGACCCAATTCGCCAAAGCTTAACCACTCAAGAAATGGCTTGGCTGGAGGCAGGAAATTGGGTTGAATTGGAATCGCTTGCGCCTCAGCGATTGCTGCGCGTCGTCAACTATGGACTGGCGCAAACGGGCGATCCGCAAGCGATGGACAGCTTCATTTTGGTGGGCGACAGCGGCTACAGCGGCGCAATTTTTGTCTCCGACAGTTTTGGCTAACGGCTTCGGCTAGCGGCGATTCACCTGAAGCCAAGTTTCCAGCGTCACGAGCAGCCACAGCTTCAGCCCATAGCGGGGAAAAACTTCACCGCGATAGTTCAGCCAGTCGCGGATCAAATCTTGATTGAGGTAAGGGGCGATCGCCGCCTGCCGATTCAGCAAGAGCGATCGCGCCTGCCGTTTCAGTGCGTCAAAAACCACTGCTGCATCGACATCACCATGCCGCTTTTTGGACGGTTAATGATGATGTCGGGAAGGAGATCGGCAACGGCGGCTTTGAGGACGGCTTTTTCCTGTGCGCCCGAAAGCTTGAACTCTGTCGGAATTTGCAAACTCAACTCGACCATGCGCGGGTCGAACAGGGGCGATCGCGCTTCCAGTCCAGCCGCCATTGTGAGATTGTTCACCTTCGTCAAAATGTAGTCGGCTCCCTTAAATTCGATGTTCAGCAGCATCAGCCGATTCAAAAAGTCGGTGTCTGGTTTTTGCAAGTCTTCGGCAAACACAAACGGCTGGTCTTTCACCACGCTCCAAACCTCCGGCTTCAGCAGGCGCGGCAGATCGACAAAGCATTTTTGAAAGGAAGTGAGGTAGGCGGCGATCGCGTCCCCCTCGCCTGCGATCGAACCGTACAAACTGTTGAGCAGCATCGGCTTATTTTTCGGTCCAGCGAAGCAGGGGTCGCCGCCTTCCCCGTTCAGCACGACGTTGACGAACCGCTTGGCCGATCGCCCCAGCAGCAAATTTGGCACGGTCAAGCCTTCCCCGACCGGATCGTCCATTGCCGCCAGCGTTTCCGGCAGCAGTTGCCAAATTTTTTGCGGCGACACTTCCAAAACGTGGTGCGTCGTGCCGCAGTGAGCCGCGACCCAATTAGCAAACTCGATTTCGCTCGGATAGCGATCGCCAAAGTGAATCGAAAAGGTGTGAACCGGACGATCGTGCAGCCGCGCCGCGATCGCCGTGACGCAGCTTGAATCAATGCCGCCAGAGAGAAACGCGCCCACAGGTTCGCCCGTCGGAAGTGCCTGCTGCACCAGTTCTTCCAGCAGCGATCGCACTCGTCCAGAGTGCCAATCGATCGAGCGATCGGGCTGAACAATTTGCTCTTGCGGCTGCCAGTAGCGCTGTTCACCATCCGGCAGGCGCAAACAGCTTCCCGGTCGCAACTCGCGAACGCCTCGCCACAGCGTTTGCGCTCCCGGTACGAACGCGCAGCAGAGATAGTCGCGCAGGGCGGTCGCATCCAGTTCTTGGGCATGAAACGGATTGAGCGATCGCAAGCGTGGTGCAATCTGGTGTGTCGTTCCGGCTGTCGTGTAGTAGAGCGTTTTGGCTCCGACGCGATCGCGCCCCAGCCACAGCGTTTGCTGCTCCTGATCCCAGACAACGAAAGCAAACTGTCCCGCCAGCAGGTTCAGCGTTTCGGCTTCCCACTGCTCCCACAGCAGAGCGACGATCGCGAGATCACTCAGTTCAACTGCATCCGGTCGCTTTTTCAGGAGGACGGCGCGATCGAAGCAGCAATCCCCCACCAGCACAAATCGTTTGCTGGGACTGAAAGTCGGTTCCGCTCCCGCTGACAGCAAAATTGTCCGTCGTCCAAGTTGCCGAGGCCAGTGCGCGCTTTCCCCAAAGCGATGATCCAGTTTGGGTGAGTGGGCTGCTGACGCATAAATGTCACGCAATGTTGATCCGAATTCTGCACTGATCCTAGATGGCTCGTCGATCGTACAGATCCGCCACTGCTTCCCCGTAGCCGTTGTACAGGAGCGTCGGGCGCTTTTCCCAGGAAAATTCATCTTGGGCGCTGATCAGTCGCTCAGTGGCTTGCGACCAGCGTGGATGCGGCACGTCCGGCTCGACGTTGGCCTCAAACTTGTATTCACCGGGGCTGATCGTGTTCCAATAGGTTTCCGGCTGCTGGTCGGTGAATTCGATGCGGGCGATCGATTTCGCGCCCTTAAATCCGTACTTCCAGGGGACAACCATGCGGATCGGTGCGCCGTGCTGCTTGGGTAAGGTGTGGCCGTAGATGCCGATCGCAAAAAAGGCCAGATCGTTCGTCATCTCTTCGATTCGCAGTCCCTCGACATACGGCCAAGGCAGATAGGCTGAGGGCGGAAAGGCTGGTCCCTGCGTCACTTTCGGGTCGTAGTAAGACGTAAAGCGCACAAATTTCGCCGCGCTGGTTGGTTCAACCGCATCGATCAGCGCTTTCATCGGAAAGCCCAGCCAGGGAACGACCATCGCCCACGCTTCCACACAGCGAAATCGGTAGATCCGCTCTTCCAGGGGAAACTGCTGCAAATCGTCCAGGTCAAAGCTGCGCGGTTTCGCCACCATGCCGCCAACTTCAACCTTCCAAGGATCGATCGACAACGCCTGCGCCTTGCGCCAAATGTGCTTGTTAGAGCCGTATTCGTAGAAATTGTTGTAGGTGGCGGCGACTCGTTCACTGGTCAGGGGACGATCGCCCAGCATTCCACCGTCGAGATCAAAGCGCGGATTTCGCGTTGCTTGTAGCGGACTTCCCGCTGTCGGGTCAGTGTCGTCTGTGGCAGTCGGACGCTGGCAACCCATCAGCGAGGCGGCGATTCCGGTGGCGATCGCGCCCTTCAAAAAGCGACGGCGATCGAGAAATGCGGCTTCGGGGGTGACAGCGGCTTCGGAAAGATGCCAGGAATTGAGAATGCGAATCAGTACCATGATTGAACCACTGCCACTCTCGGTTTTGATAAAAAGAAAAGCGGGATCAACGCCCCCGCCCTTCTTAATTATTTACCGAAACAGCCGTATTTACCGGAACCGACGCTTGCGTCGCGCCATAATTGCTTTGCGCTTGCGCTTTTCGAGCGGCGTTTCAAAATGACGGTGGCTCTTGACATCAGCCAGGATGCCCGCTTTTGACACCTGCCGCTTGAAGCGCCGCAGTGCCGACTCGATGCCTTCGTTTTCGCCTAAGACCACTTGGGTCATGCAGTTTTCTCCTTTTGCGTTGAGTGGTAGTTGAACAAGAAACGTCAGTTATGAATTTGTCAGGTGCGATCGCCAGCCGTTCACGACCGATGTACGAGTGCGATCGCGTGGCTAAAAGCCAACCGAGCGGAAAAAATCCTGTCATCGGGAACTGGTCAGCCCAAAGCCAATCGCAGCCTTTCCCGCAGCATACTCGTCTTAGTTAAACTAGCACAAAACTTCGATCGCTGGCGAAGCTCCACGACGGGCGATCAATCCAACCTAAGCCAAAACTTCTGCATAGGCTTCGCGCACTTGGGGCGGAAAGGCCAGCGGCGTGAAAATTTCCCCCGTAGACACGTCAAGATCCCAGTTGCCGCCGAGTGCCGCACTGCCTGTAGGATGCGAAGAGGTTGCAACCTGCGCTCCGGGTCAGCCCATGAAGGCGATTGAGCAGGGCAACAGAGGCGAGCGTGACGGCGGGATCGATCGCAACGCGACAGCCATAAATCAATATTTCGGCATCTGGGGCGAGTGCGCGTCGCCACTGCCCCAGATGATCCGTGTAGCTGGCGATCGAGTCGATCGAGAGGTTTGCGCTGCCAAGCTGCAAGCGTCCGGGTTCACCCAGCGAAATAATGTGGATCGCGGCGATGTTGCTGCGGTGCGACAGGGTGCGCGTGATTTGCTCGATGCCGTCTCGATGCGGATAGAGCAGCACGACCGGAATTTGCGGATAAACGCCGCGCACCAAAAACAAAAAGTCCTTGACTGCCGTGTCAATGAAAACAAGCTGTTTTGATTTGTTTGACGCGATCGAGTCGAAAGCAGGGGGAGCATCGAAGGCTGCGATCGATGTCATACGGATTGCCTCAGGTGATGGGTAGCCGATCGAAACGCGAATGGAGCGGCAGATGCGATTCGAGAAGCAGTCTACGGAAGATAGGAAGATAGTTTGATGGCATTATCTTAGAAGCTCTATTCAAATACGGCTTCTAGAAAACGGTGGATTTGTCTTATCAACGAAAGTTAGGCGATCGGCTATAACTTTCGTTGATGCTGAGCCTGGGGAGTCAACGAAAGTTGTAGATTTCGATCGCTTCGACTGGAATTTCAGCATGATGCAGTAGTAATAGAGCAGCAGTAATAGAACAGCGAATCGGCCCCAAGTCCCCATGCTTTTTCTCAAAACCCAGCCCAATCCGTTTCGATTCCTGCTCTATACCGAGTGGATCATGCTGGCAAGCTGCGGCTTCATGGCTGCGATCGAGGCGTGGCAGCAGCGGCGCATTCCCCTTCAGCACCTTTGCATCTTGCTGACCTTGGGCGTGATGGGCTTGGGTTTGCCCAGCGGTCGGTCTGTCGTTCGCTATTTGTACACGGCGATTGAAATTGGCATTATTTTCTACGGCACAACCTTGGGCTATTTGCACATTTTGCCGACGCTGTATTTGATCGTTGTGATTCGCAGTTGCTTTTTGTTTGCGCCGATCGAACGGTGGATTGTGGCGGGCGTTTGTCTGGTGCTGTTTTTGATGAATCAGGCGCAGTATTTTCAGATCATGAGCGGCCTGATGGTGTCGCAAAGTTTGCAGCGCGTTTGGATGCACCAGATCGCACAGGTGCTTGTGTTTTGTCTGGGCTTGTTTTTTGTGATTCAGCTTGTCGGCATTTTTGCTCAACGAGCGAAAAATGCAGGCACAACTGACGCTCGCGCATCATCAACTGCGGCAGTATGCGCTGCAAATTGAAGACCTTGCCGCGCTGCAAGAGCGCAACCGCATCGCCCGCGAAATTCACGATCGGTCGGCCATGCGCTGACGGCACTCAACATTCAACTGCAAACGACCGCGAAGCTGTGGCCGATCGATCCCGACCAAGCCCAAACCTTTTTAGCCCAAGCGCAACGGCTGGGGATCACGGCGATGCAGGAAGTGCGACAGTCGGTGAGCGCTCTGCGCGTGGAAGATTCGCAGGAAGAACCGCTCGATCGATCGATCGCCATGCTCGTCGATGATTTTCGCTACAGTACCGGAATTACGATTGACACTCACCTCCAGCTAAACGCCGACCTGTCGCCCCAAATCGCCAAAACGCTGTATCGACTGATCCAAGAAGCGCTGACGAACATCTGCAAACACGCACAGGCGACGAGCGTTCAGCTTGCGATCGAAACGGTGGTAGACAGCGTTTACCTAACGATTCGCGATAACGGCCAAGGTTTTGCGCCCGATCGCACCCCGTCCGGCTATGGCTTGCAGGGAATGCAAGAGCGCGTTTCGGCCTTGGGCGGCAGGTTTGATCTCAGTAGCGCTCCGGGGGCGGGCTGCCAAATTTGCGTTCAGCTACCGATCGAAGTGCGGTTAGCTTCCATCCTTCAGTCTTAATTAATCCGTAAAATTTCTCAGGCTTCGCTGATCCAGGTGGTATAAGAAAAAGATATCCCCATCAAGAAAAATCCGCATGATTTCGTCTTTCTGCTGGTGGATGACCAGCAACTTGTCTGTCAGGGTCTCAAAGCGATGCTGGCACTGGAGCCGGATTTGTCTGTCGTGGGAATTGCCGAGAACGGCGAGGTTGCGATCGCACAGGTTGCCAGCTTGCAGCCCGACGTGGTGCTGATGGATGTGCGGATGCCCGTGATGGACGGTCGCACCGCTACGAAACTAATTTGTGAGCAGTTTCCGCAGGTCAAAGTCCTCGTCCTCAGCACGTTTGATGACGATCGCTACATTGCCGAATCGATGTGTGCAGGCGCAAAAGGCTATCTGCTCAAAGATATGCCGTCCGAAGAACTCGCACAGGCAATTCGGCTCGTGCATCGCGGCTATACGCAAATGGGGCCAGGTCTGATGGAAAAACTCGTCGCCAAACTGCCCGCCGCTCCTCTTGAACTGCCCAAGCGATCGATCGCCATTGCCCTCACGCCGCGCGAAGAAGAAGTGCTGCGGCTGATCGGCATCGGTGCGACAAACCGCGAAATTGCAGAGCGCCTGTTCATCACCGAAGGCACGGTGAAAACCCACGTCAATCATTTGCTCAATCGCTTGACCTTGCGGAATCGATCGCAACTCGCCATCTACGCCCACTCCGCTTTCTACATTCCCCATCAGCCCTAGCGATCTCGCATCTCGCCCCGCCCGTACAGACGCGAGATCTCGCATCTCGACATCCACCCCTCAAGCAGTGGCACAATGGGAAGAAACTCGATCGCCCGCAATGAGCCTCACTCCAATTCTCGATCGCGCCTTTGGCCGGAGCCGACATCACCGAGTCGGAAGGCGTATTTCTCCTTGAACAAACTGACGTAGAGGCGATCGAGCAGATTCGCCAAACTGCCGATCGGTTGCGGCAGCGGCAGGCGGGTGAAATCGTCACCTACGTGATTAATCGCAACATCAACTTCACCAACATTTGCGAGCAGCACTGTAGCTTCTGCGCGTTTCGGCGGGATGCTGGGCAAGACGGCGCATACTGGCTGGACGAAGCCGTGATGCTGGAAAACCTCAGATGCCGTCCGGCGCGGCGCAACCGAGATTTGTATGCAGGGCGGTTTGAATCCCGAAGCCAGAATCAATGGGCGATCGCTGCCGTTCTATGTGCAGGTAGTGCGATCGATCAAAGATGGATTTCCCGATCTGCATCTTCACGCCTTTTCGCCGCAGGAAGTGCAGTTCATCGCCCGCCAAGACGACATCCGCGAAGCCACCGTAATTGCCGCCCTGCAAGAGGCGGGTGTCGGCTCAATGCCCGGAACGGCGGCAGAAGTGTTGGACGACGAGGTGCGGCGAATTCTTTGCCCCGAAAAAATCAACAGCGCCCAGTGGCTCGAAATCGTGGAAACGGCGCATCGGCTGGGAATGCCGACGACCAGCACGATGCTTTCCGGCCACATCGAAACGCCTGCTCAGCAGATGCGGCATTTGGGACTGCTGCGATCGCTGCAATATCGCGCCCTCAGTCGGGGCGATCGCGGCCTGACCGAATTTATCGTGCTGCCGTTTGTCGGACAGGAAGCCCCGAAGCCGTTGCGTCGCCGCGTTGGACGCGATCAGCCGATTCTGGCAGATGCCCTGAAGCTGATGGCCGTTGCCCGAGTTTTTCTGGGCAATGCGATCGCTAACCATCAGCCAAGCTGGGTGAAGCTGGGGCTGGATGGCGCAACTGAGGCGCTGACCTGGGGATGCAATGACATCGGCGGCACGTTGATGGAAGAACACATCACCTCAATGGCCGGAGCGCAAGGTGGAACCTGCATGGAAGTCGCGGATTTGGTGAGCGCGATCGAATCGATCGATCGACCCGCTCGCCAGCGCGATACCGTTTACAATCTCGTGTCTGCGATGGAAGTGCAGCCAGTGAGCGATCGATGAGCAGCAAGCCTAAACCGTCAGTCACGCGATCGCCCTAACCCCCCACCCTGAACACCTGCCATAATTGCCCGTGTGAGCAGAGTGTGACGTTGTGAAATACTTTTTTCTTTCCGAAGGCTGGAGCATCGGTCGCGTTTGGGAACTGGGCGGCTTGTGGAACGAACTGGCGTGGCGACGTAAACCCGAAATTGAACGGCTCAACCTGTGCATCCTGGAGCAGGGCGAAAAGCTGTGGCTCTATCGCGTTGAGGAAGCCGTCCTGATGGTGGAAGTCAAGCCGAATTCCAGCAGCAGTGACAGCCCGATCGGTCAGGTCGTCCTCAAACGACTGATCACCGCCGAACAAGCGATCGACCTGCTCTGGCACCGTCGAACCTGGCCGATCGCTCACGTAGAGACGCGAGATCTCGCGTCTTCACCGGATCGCCGACACCCGACACCCGACACCCCTCAAGGCGTATCCGCCAAATTCACATCGGGGAAGTTGCTGACGGCGCGACGCAGATCGGTCAGCGATCGGTTATAGCCCGAACGGCCTGCAAGCGGTTGACTTCCGCCTGCGTCAGTTGCGTTTGCGCCCGCAGCACGTCGGACTGAATGCCAACGCCCGCCTGAAAGCGGAGTCGCGCCAGCCTGAGCGATTCGGATGCCTGCGTCAGGGCGAGCGAGGCCGTTTGAATGTTGGCAAAGCTGGCCTGCAAGTTCAGGTAGGCTTGCTCGACTTCAAAGCGGATGTTGTCGCGCGTACTGGCAAACTGCACTTCAGCAGAAGCGATGTTGAATTCTTCCTGATCGGCATTGGCGCGGGCGGCTCCTCCGTCAAACAACCGCATGTTGAACTGCGCCCCAAAGCTGAAATTGTCATCGAAACCCGTTTCCTGCGTCAGGTTGTTGTCCACGTTGTAGGCCGCGAACAGCCCCACCTGTGGCCCGGTTGCCGAGAGCGCGACGCGCCGCTGCTGCTGGCTAATTTCGCGCTGCACAAGCTGCTGCTCTAGTTCTGCCCGATTGCGGAAGGCGTTAATGATCGAATCTTCCAGGCTCAAATTCCACAAATCCGCGACGACGATCGGGTCAGCAGCGGAAATATCCACCAGCGGCGGCAGGTTCAATCGAGCGGCAAGCTGACGGCGGGCAATTCGCTGGTTGCTGAGTTGGCTGCGTCAAGCGCTGCTGGGCGTTTGCCAAATCCACCTGCGCTTGCAGCACATCAAAAACGTGTTCCGATTCCGGCTTGCTCTTGCGCCTGAGCATCGCGGACGCT
>JAAUTJ010000049.1 GCA_012031475.1 Leptolyngbyaceae cyanobacterium SM1_3_5
GTCTAAGACTTCGGTGATGTTGGTTTGCGGGGATGCGAGTGCTTCGCAGACCCAGTAGGCGCCTGTGGGGACTTCGCGTTTGCTGCCGAGTGGTCTATCGGATCGATCGACTGGCCTCAAAGTCCCCATGAATGGGGGATTTAGGGGCTTTCCACCGATCGCGCCTGCTTTTGATTGAAATAGATCCACACCAGCCCGATCGCTACGATCGCCAAGAGCAGCCACTCGGCGGGTTCTGGAACGCTGGGAACGACTGCACTGTTGGGCTGCGGAAGCTGCTGATCTTCGACTTCGCGATCGAATCGATCGTCCTGCTGTTCTAGCTGGTTGAGCCTTTGCCGCTGGGCATCGTTCACCAAAACGACCATCGAAGAATAAGGCGAGACAATGCCATAGTCCTTTGTGATGGCGTGGATCGTGTCAAGCTGGTTGACCTGATTGGGTTTGACGTAGCGGCTCAGATGCGTCACCCACTGACGGGCAGCGATCGCCTCAAACTCTTTCGCCACAGGCGCAGATCCGTTCGCTTTCTGGGTGAGATACCAAGCGTAGCCGTCCACCACATTCAGCAGTGAAGTCCCCTGACCTCGACTCGGCTGCGTCCCGATCCGCTGCATCACTTCTTGCAAATTCGTGGCAACATTGCCGCCGCTGTCTTGAATCGCCTGCAAGGTGGCATCGTCGTAAGCGCTTTGCAGTCCGCCCAGATGCACGAGCCAGAGGGGAGCCGCCATTTGCAAAGCAGTCGGGCTGTCTTCGGTAAGTTCGTAGCTGCCCGCATCCGTGATCAGCACGATCGCGTCATAAGCCGCATTGCCTCGCAAATGCTGAAACTGTTGCAGCATTTGACGCGGCTGCAAGGTGCCGTAGAAGGCTGACTTTTCGGGCTTCCAGTTTTGCAGATTGTCGATTCGCTCAGGCGTGGCCGGATTCATGGCCGTGATGAACAGATCGGCTTGATTTTGCTGGAGCAGAGTTTGCAGATCGTCCAAGGTGCGATCGAGTTCTTTGCGATGCGCGTTCATGCTGTAGGAGCCGTCGAGGACGATTGCAAACCGCTTCCCCTGCGGCAGGCGAGAGTCGTTAAACGGCGTGGCGAGGACGTGAGCGCCCCAAGGCAAATCGATTTGGCGATCGATCGCGGCGTTTTGGGAGCGGCGATCGAGGCGGGAAGCCAGTCTTTCGACGAAGCGGATTTGCCGTTGATCTGGCGCTGCGTCTGTCTTGTCCAGTAGAGATTGCGGCGTTCGGCTAGCTGCGGCAGCGGCCAGTTGCCAGCTTGCTGCAAGACTTTGTAGGTGAACCACAAGTGCATTTCGCCCTGACCGATCGGCGGAATTGGAAAGGCTCGGAGGCGATATTGGCGGGGGCCAGTTTGCTCTAGCAACGCCGGATCGATGCGGCGTTCCACTTCTTCGTTGTAAACCTGCTGGGCGGCTCCGCGTGGGGCGATCGTGTAGGGGAAGGCGCGGCGGCGATCGCTCGATTCACCCAGCCAAATTCCCGTAATCACGGCGCTTTCAGGCAGCGAGAAAAAGTAGAGAATTTCCTGCTGCTCGATTGTTTGGTTGTCGTAGGTTTCGTAGATTTCGACATCCGCCCAATCGCCGTGCGGCGTGACGGTGACTTGCTGATCGGCCAGCCAGACGCGCCGTTCGTCCACATCCAGCAGTCCGGCTTTGGCCTGATTGCGATCGAACGTGGATTGAATCGCTCGTTTAATCGCCTGCGACTCGCCGCGCAAAATTGGCGTATCGAAAAACTGGCCGTACAGTCCTGCCGCTTTGTCAATGTCCGATCGAGTGCCGCGATAGGTAAACGGCGACATGACGAAATCGTAAGCTTGCTGAATGGCGGCTGTGGTTTCTGGCGACAGGCCAAACTCCGACTCATACATCAACTGCATCCATTGGTCTTCGATGTAGGGATAGCGGTAGGCCGCGAGGTAGGCATTCAGGAGGCCGCGCCGAATCAGGCCGGATTTTGCAGCAGTTCTTGCCGCTGGGCAGCAGTTTGGGCGGGCGAATCGAGCAGGGCAAACGCCTGAAGCTGCGGCTGCTGTTGCAGGAAAACCACTAAGCCCAAGCCCAACCCCGCCACGCTAGCGGTAAACGCGCCGACTGCCGTTTTGCTGGAGTAGGACGCGAATCGAACTGGCACTCTGTCGCCACGCTTGCCCATAGGCGATCGCCATGCCAAACGGAATCGACGCGAACCCGATCAGCAAAATCGTCAGCGGCGAGGCGACCAGCGCATACACGCTCATCGGAAAAAAGTACAGGAGAATTGCTTTGACGACGGGCGGCACATAAAAGGCAGCGATCGCCGTCAGATACAGCGCCAGCATCAGCATCAGCGTGTGTCCGGCCAGATGCAGCCAGTTTGCGGTCGGCTCCGCGATCGCCTCGTTCCCGTGCAGCATCCAGTGCAAAAAACGCGATCGCGCCAAACACGCTAATCAGCAAAATCAGCGTGTTCACGGATGTCAAATCGCGCAGCCAGAAAAACCTGAGCAGGCAAAAGGTGAGCAGCGGCGCTTCCACGCCATAGAAAAGCTGGAAGGCGGGCAGCGATCGCCGCGTTTTGGGCAGCAGTTCCGCAAAGACGCAGGCGGTTGGAACTCCCACCAAGCCGACAAACGGCAACAGGAAATTCAGGGGGACCTGTCCGCTAGCAGCATCGGCAACCAGCGCCACGCCCCAAAACAGCGCCACGCCCAAGTAGAGAATCGTCAGCAGCGAGGCATTGAACAGCCAAAAGAAAACGGTGAAGAACATGGGTGTCGGGTGTCGGGTGTCGGGTGTCGGGTGTCGGGTGTCGGGTGTCGGGTGTCGGGCGGGGGATGTAGAGACGCGAGATCTCGCGTCTCTACGAAGCGGGAGGCAAAAGGCAGGAGGTTTTAGGATCGCAATTGTTGGGCGATCGACCCGTGCAGGGCATCGACGAGCGATCGAACGGCGGGGCGATCGGGCGATTCGGGGGTGTCGAGGAGGATGGAAACGAGTACCCAGTCGGCATCTTGGCGCGACACTTCGCCCCAGATCCGATCGAGGTAGTCGTCTGTGGTGCGGTGGGGCGATTGGAACCAGTAGAGGGCGGATTGGCGGTTGTCGATCGCCATCCAGCGACCGAGAACATCCGGCGTCAACTGCTGCTGCTGCATTTGGCTGACGGCAAAGCCGCTGCTGAGCAAGCATAGTTCCGGGGCGTGATGGGCTTGCCAGCTTGAACTAGCGACTAGCAGCAAATCGCCGTTCAGTCCGGCAAATTCAAACCGCTGCTTTTGCACGGTCGTCCCCGGATTGCCCGCGAAAAACTGCTGCTCTAGGGGACTCAGGGCGATCGCCTCCGTTTGCATCGAGTCGGGGAAGGGCAGATGCGCCAGATCGATCGATCGCGTCACCGCAGCGGGCACGGGAATCAGCATCATCAGCAGCAGACAGGCGATCGCACTCAGGGCGGCGAGGCGCGATCGAGCAGGCGGATTGCTTGCAGGTGGAGCAACTTTGCTGGAATGGCGTGGAACCCAGCGCAGCAGCAGCCAGACGATCGCGCAGACCGTGACGAAGCCGACCACGCCCAAGGGGATATGCAGCGTTTGGGCGATCGCGGGCTGTTGCAGCACCTGCAAGACAAAGACGAGCGTGAACACGCGGGCAAGGTTAGCAATCACCAGCAGGCCAACATTCGCGGCACATACCAGCAGCCAGCGTCCGCCGATTTGCCGCCCTTCCAGCCAGGTCGCCAGCAGCAAAAACAGCGTTCCCGTCCACAAACTTTTCAGACCGCTGCACGGCAAATCCACGCGAGTCAGTCCGGTATCCAAAATAATGATGTCTTCCGAAGAGAGCGCGGCAATCTGGAAATGGTGAAAAATCCACTCGATCGCGTGGGCAGTCAAAATCCGCACGGGAAATCCCAGTCCCGTACTGAACTGCACCCCAAACGGAAAAATACAGGCGATCGCCACTGCCACCACCAAGCCACGCCGCCACGCGATCGCGTCGAGATGCAAGCCAATCCAGCCATAGGTTCCCAGCACGAAGAACAGTACAGGAATTTGCTCCAGGCTGATCCACCACTGAGTGGCGATCGCGCCCAAACCACAGCCCAGCATCAACCCCAGCGGAGCGCGATCGAACCGGGCGTAACCGAAAACTGCCCGATCGATCCGCCGCCGCATCACGACAATCAGCAGCAAGCCACCTGCCGCTAACATCAAAGCTTGGGCGATCGAAACTTCTCGGATCGCCTGCCCGACCCACTGCAATGCCGATCGATTCAGATAAAGCCAACTGAGCGCGATCGCTAAACTACAGCCAACGGCATTGCGATCGAGCCGTTCCAAAGGCGATCGAACTTCTGCTTCCAGCCGCGATCGGCTTCCCACTGTCATATGCTGCTTCTCCTGGATGACGCTACCAAACCTGTCCGCGTAGAGTGCCCTGAAGGGGTGTCGGTAGGTGGGGCTTCCCACCGATCGTCCGAACACGCCAGATCGCCCTGAAGCGGATTCTTCAAGTTGGGTTTTGTCAATTCCAGGAGAGTTTGATGAAGCTTCGATGAAGCTGGCCGTCGGGTTAGGCGCGATCGATTTCCTGGTGGAGCGATCGCAACTGCGGCAGCATCGCAGCAAACGCCAATCCGCGATGGCTCAGTTGGTGTTTGCGTTCCGCTGGCATTTCGGCAAAGGTCATCTGCTGAGCGGGCAGATAAAAAATTGGGTCATAGCCAAACCCGCCTGTGCCGCGAGGTGCGGTCAACACGACGCCCTCACAGACGCCCTCCGCCTGAAGCACGATCGCCCCAGACGGATCGGCCACTGCCAGCGCACAGATGAACTTGGCGCGGCGGTTGGTCTGATCGGCCATTTCGCCTAAGACGCGATCGATCGCTTCCTTCACAGTGGGCGCATAGCGAGCCGAATACAGTCCGGGAGCGCCATCCAGCGCTTCAACCGCCATGCCCGAATCATCTCCGATCGCCCACTGTCCGGTTGCTGCGGCCACCTGCGTCGCCTTAAGCTGCGCGTTTTCCATAAAGGTTGTGCCCGTTTCCTCCACCTCGATCGAGTCGGGCTTCAGCACCAGTTCCCACTCGGTATCGGTCAGGTAGGTTTGCATTTCGCGCAGTTTGTGGGCGCTGCTGGTGGCGATGACGAGGGTAGTCATGGGGGTGTCGGGTGTCGGGGGTCGGCGAAGGCGATCGCAGGCAGGAATGCTGAACTGCAAGTTCAGGCTACATCGACCCGCACAACCTTTGCAAATCCAATTTAGCCGACACCTGATACCCGACCCCCAATTCCTAAATCGCGTTTGCCCAAGCTTCTGCCCAGGCGAGATTCTGCTGCACCTGCTCGATCGATGGCGCTTCGCTGTAGAGGCGCAAAACGGGTTCTGTGCCGCTGAAGCGAATCAGCAGCCAGCTATCGTTTGCGAGTTGGAATTTGAAGCCATCGATCGCGTTCACGTCGGTAACGGCGGCTCCGGCGACTTCAGTGGGTGGATTGGTTTGAAGCTGAGCGATCAGGCGCGATCGCACGTCCATGCTTGCCAGCGGCAGATCGATCCGGTCATACGCGGAGAAAAATCCGGTTTTTTCCTGAAGCTGACGGTAGCGATCGGACAGGTCTTGGCCGGACTCAATCACCGCCTCCAGCACGTACAGGGCAGAGAGCAGCGCATCGCGTTCGGGAATGTGGTTGCCGTAGCCGATGCCGCCGGATTCTTCACCGCCCAGCAGGACGGAAGCGCTGAGCATTCGATCGGCAATGTATTTGTAGCCGATCGGGGTTTCGTGGACGGGGCGATCGTGCAGCTTGGCAACAGCCGGAATCAAATTCGAGCCGCTGATCGTTTTGATCACTTCACCAGGAATTCGGGCGGCCAAGTGATCGATCAAGATTGGAATCAAAATTTGTGAACTGAGGAAGTTTCCGGCTCCATCGACGGCAGCAATTCGATCGCTGTCGCCATCAAACACGAGTCCGACTTTTAAGCCGTCTGTGGTGTGCGTCCGAATTTCCTCACACAGCTTGCCCAGATAGCGCGGCAGCGGTTCAGGTGCGCCGCCGCCAAACAGCGGATCGGCGCTGCTATGCAGTTCGCGAATTGGTACGCCGAGTAATTGTTCGAGTCCGGTCGCAGCCGCACCGTGCATCACGTCTGCAAACACGGTGAGCCTGCCCGATTCGATCGCCCCGCGTAACCGCTCAATGTCCACTTTGCTGCGGAGTTCCTGACAGTAGCTTGTCCAGGGGTTGAACGTGCCGATCGTGCCCGCCTCACCGCTCACCGATTCGCCCGCCTTCAGCATTGCCTCGATTCGTCCGGTGACAGCGGGCGAAACCGACCCGCCAAAGCCGCCTTTCACCTTCAGACCGGAATAGATGCCGGGGTTGTGGCTGGCCGTAATCACGATCGCGCCAAGTGACCCTTGCGCTTTTGCTGCCCAGCTAAAGGCCGGAGTCGGCGCGTAACCCTCGGACAGCAGCACGTCAAAACCTGCCGATCGCACCGCTTCAGCGGCAGCTTGGGCAAATTCCGGCGACAAAAAGCGGCGATCGTATCCAACAATGATCAGTCCCGTGCTGGCTTCCGCTTGTTCGGCCAAGGCTTGGGCAGCGAGCGGGGCAACTTGGCGGACGCGATCGAACGTGAAATCGGCGGCAATGATGCCGCGCCAGCCGTCCGTTCCAAAGGCGATCGGCTTGGTGGCGAGCAGTGCAGGCGAAAGAGGAACAGCCATAGGTGTTGGGGATTGGGTGTCGGGTGTCGGGTGTCGGGTGTCGGGTGTCGGGTGTCGGGTGTCGGGTGTCGGCAAAGCAGCCACAGGGCGATCACAGCCGATCGACTGCTGGAACAAAGGTGGGCGATCGCGCTTGTCTGCCGATCCCCATCCCCCGACACCCCTTTTATAGCCGATTGAATTTTAACAGGGTTGCCCCAGTGCCTCCACGCAATCGCGCCCGCCGCGTTTTGCCAGATACAAAGCGCGATCGGCACGTTGCAGCACGTCCCAAGCGGTGCGATCACCAATGGGGTCTTGCTGGGCAACGCCGAAACTGGCGGTCACTCGGATTGTGCCTGCGCGGGTGGAAATGGGAGTGGCGCAAACGGCCTGCCGCAAGCGTTCGGCTACGTCGATCGCTTTTTCCAAAGTGGTCTCGGTGAGGATGACAACAAATTCTTCGCCGCCATAGCGGTAGGCTTGGGTTTCGCGCCGAAGCTGTTTTTGCAGGCGAGATGCAATGCTGTGGAGTACCTGATCCCCGATCGGATGGCCGTAGGTGTCGTTGACCAGCTTGAAATAGTCGATGTCGCACACGATCAGGCTGAAGGCGGGCTGCACTGTCCAGACGGGCGCGAGCGCTGAGTTGAGCCAGTTCGCGCTCAAGCGATCGACGTATTAGGAGTTGTGTAGTTCGTCGCGGATGACTTCTTGCTGAAGCGAATTGTTTTGCAGCCTCAGCGCTTCTTGCTTGAACCACAAGCTTTGATAGTGCTGGGCATTGGTGAGGGCGATCGCGGCTTGGTCGGCCACTTGGCGAATCGTTTGCAGTTCGTCAATTTGGTAGGTGCGCCTTTGGCCGTATTCCAGCAGGGCAACCGCGCCAAAAAATTCCGACTGCGTAAACAGCGGAATCAGCAAAACGGAGGCAGCTTGAATTTCATGGAGCCAGTCTTGCAAGGGGTCAGGGTCGCTGTCGAGGTCGAGGGCAAGAAACGATGCGCCGCCCTGCGAAAACATCTCGATCACTTCTTGCCACACCGATCGATCGATCTGCCGCAAGTTCAACGGTTCGATCGCCTGCTCGCCGTCCCAAACCGCCAAAACGCTGACCGGATCGTGCCGCAAATCGATTAAAACGCAGCGATCGCAGTGCAGCCCTTGCCCCAGTTCGGCTACGATCCGCTCGACAATTTCATCCGGGTTGAGGCTGGAGTTGAGCAGGCGAGCAATCCGGCCAACTAGAGCGGCTTGCGCTCTGGACTGGTCGAGGCGATCGCGCCAAAACAATGCGCTGTAGGCCATTTCAAGCTGGCTACAGACAATTTCGATCGATTCAAGCTCCAGCTTGCTCCAGCCAGAGCGGGCGGGCGGCGAATTTGCAAAACAAAGCGAAGCTGATCGCCGTTTGCGGGTTGCAGCGGAATTGGCACGAGCAAATCGCCTTCGGGCGTTTCGATCGGCTGCAAGTGCTGCGTCAGCCAACTGGGAATGGTTTTGGCTTCATACAGCCGCACGTCGATCGCGGCGGAATCGATCGTGCCCAGAGGCAAAGCCATCGCCGTTTGCTCTAATTCTGTCCACCAGCCTTGTGACGCATACAGGCGCGGCGGCGTTTCTGCTGTCCACAGTAGGCAATCGGCGCAGAAGGCAGACGCGATCGATCGCACAGTTTGCCGCAGCAGTGCATCGATCGAATCGAGGTCAACGACCGCCGCTTTGATGCCAGGGTAAATCGATTTCCAGGTAGATTTCATGGAGAAGGTGGACAGCACTGGCGCTAAAATTCAAACTTTAGCGCAGGCTGAGAAAGAGAAATGCTGCAACCGTCTTGCGATCGAATTGCACGGATTAAATAGAAGACACACCCTAATACCTAATAAGTTTCCGCTCACCCTTCACAGCGTCACGATTGGCACAAACGGCAAAGGAATTACATCGCCAAACTCAATTCCAAAACGGTAAGCTTGAGCGCAAGTTGTGGAAACAACCGAGCCACCCTTCCAAGCGCTGACAAATCAACACTTTGCTGTAGCGATATTACAAATCATACAGGTAAAATCTCGCGATCGACTGAGGCGCAATCGAGTCAAAGTTTTTGATGCTGAGTCATTTTTCCAACCAGCCGCGAATTGAAGGAAGGTAGGGCAATCGATCGCAGTCGAGGAAAGGGCTAAATCAAAAGGTAGAAATTTCGACTTTGCTTCACCCAAAGCGGCTTGAATTGCGATTTAATTTCGCCAAGCTGTTAACTAGGAGCGCTAGATTAAGAAAGATGAACAAGCGATGCGATCGCTTTGGCCGCCAAAACTCGATGAATCTACTCAACAAATCAACTGAATTGATGCAGCGCGATGCCAAAATGGAGAGCTAGCCGAAATTGGAATTGGAATTGTGCCAATTGAGCAAGTTGCTGAAGCGATCGCCACTGCAAAGCAATCACCGGATTGACTACAAGAAGCGCTGGAAAGCATTGATCCGACTTGCACCTTTGCCCTTCATACTTGCCAAAAGCACCCTGCTAATTTCCGCTAGCAGTTTTTGATCAAACGCCATGACAAGCTATCCCAATTCGACTTCCCAGCGCATCGCGTGGATTGAAGGAATTCGCGTCCTCGCCGCGATCGCCTTTGTTCCCTATCACGCTCAGCTATTGTTTACCAACTATGCTTTTACGCCGCAGCCAACCGGAATTGCCAGCAATTTCACTTCCCTGATCGAAGCAAGCAGCCGTTTAGGAGCGCTGAGCGGATTGAGCATTCCGCTGTGGTTTGGCTATCAGTTTGTCGATGTGTTTGTGCTAATTAGCGGCTTTAGCTTGGTGCTGTCGCTGCGGAGTCGATCGATCGATCCGTTGCAGTTCATCCGCCAGCGGTTTTTTCGCATCCTCTGGCCGTTTTGGACAGTCGCTTGGCTTTCCTATCCGGTTTTGTGGGCGATCGGCACGGCGACGAACAGCTACATTCCCGATCGCTGGCACATCTTCGCGGGAGCCAGTTTTCCTTTGCTGTTTGAGTATGCCAGCGATTTGCTGCTGCCCACGAGCGGCCCCTGGTGGTCGATTCCGCTGATTTTGAGCTTTGCGATCGTCTTTCCATTCCTTTGCTATTTGCAGGCGCGATGGGGCGATCGCAACTTGCTGATCATGAGCGTGATTGTCACGATCGTCTATCGCTTGCTGGGCGTGTTTGCGTTTGGCGGACATCCAACCTATGTGGCGATCGACACGCCTTCAAGCTGGCTGCCGTTTGTGTCGTTCCTGGCAAAGCTCAGCACGTTTGTCGTTGGCATGGTGGTCGCTCGCGCCTATCAAGCCGGACGAGGCGTGATCTTTTGGCCTGTGGGTCGCGCTTTGCGCTACGGAATCGGCTTCTATGTCGTTGGATTCATCTGTCAGTTTTATTGGGCAGGGTGGATTGTGGCGGATTTGCTGCTTCCGATCGGCTTGCTGCTTTGCACGATGGTCGTTTTTCGAGTCCTCGCTCAAAATCGCACTCTGGCGGCAGCAATGATCTGGCTGGGGGCACACAGCTACAGCTACTTTTTGATTCACAACTTCGTGGTCGATCGCACCACGCACTTGATCATCGGCGTCAGCGTCACGCGCTTTTGGCTGCTGCTGCCCGTGATGATTCTGGGAACCTTGGTGCTGGCCATCCTTGCCGACGCCATTACGCCATTAATCAAGCGAGTCGTGGCGGCGATCGGGCGCGACCTTGACTATGTGCTGAGCAAAACCAAGCCGCGATCGCGGATCTGGCAGCCCCAAGTGGGCGATCCGGTTCGCTATCGGGGCGAAGCAGGCTGGGCAATCCTCAAAGTGGAACAGCTATTGGACGATCAATCCCACTATCTATGTCAAATCTGGGATGGGCATAGGACAATGTGGCAGAGCGAAGACGAGCTTGCGCTTGACCGCAACTTCCCCGAAGACGATCGCCCCCCGGCTCAATCAAACCTGGCTCCTAACCCTTTCGATCCGAAGTACCCTTTTGAATCTGGAGAATGACTGCAAGTGAGGAAGTGGACGGCTGAACTTTACAAGCTGATCTTCACGCATATTGTGCTGATTGGCGCTCCGACAATTTTCTTTTACTGTCTCAGACGCGGCGGCTGGAGCTTGACAGGCATCCACATGACGATCGCCACGTTTTATGTGATTAGCTCGATCGTGCTGATCACCGAAGCCACCGTATCAAGCTTTCGTCGCTATGCCACCCGCGCAGGCGCACCGAAGCCGAACTGGGGCGATCACCTCAAGCAAAAATTGGGCGTCGGTGGTGCAAAGCTGCCCGCTCCGTCTGCGCCCGTGCCGAAATGTTCGTTTCTTGTCGCGGCCTATTTGCCCAACGAAAAGGACATTATTCTCGACACGCTCAAACATTTGCTAGAGCGCATTGACGTTCCCGCAGGTGGACTAGAAGTGATTTTGGCGTACAACACGCCGATTGATTTGCCGATCGAAAACGATTTGGCTTGTCTGGCCGAACAGCAGCCGAATTTGAAGCTGTTGCGCGTTGAAGGCAGTCGATCGAAAGCGGAAAACCTCAACGCCGCGCTCGATATCGTGACCGGAGAAATCGTTTGTGTCCTGGATGCCGATCACCATCCCGCTGCCGACTGCTTTGGGCGGGCATGGCTTTGGCTCGATCGCGGCTACGATGTCGTTCAAGGCCGCAATATTATTCGCAATCATCGTCAAAATTTGCTGACTGAAAACATTGCGATCGAGTTTGAAATGATCTACGGCGTTTGTCATCCGGCCAAATCATTTCTCACCGACACCAGCATTTTTGGCGGCTCAAATGGCTACTGGCGCACGTCAGTTTTGAAGCGAATTCGGTTTAATCCGACGATGCTGACCGAGGACATTGACGCTTCAATGCGAACCTTGCTGAACGGCTATCGAATCTTGCACGATCGCAGCATTGTCACGACTGAACTGGCTCCCGCTGATTTGCGATCGTTTTGGTTTCAGCGCAAACGCTGGGCGCAAGGCTGGCTGGAAGTCAGCTTGAAATATCAGCGCCGGATTTGGAAATCGAGTCAATTCACGTTTTTACAAAAAGCCTATTGGACATATTTGCTTTATTTCGCCGAGCTTTATACGCTGGTTGCCATTCAAATTATTCCAATTTCCTTGAGTGAATTGCTGTTTCACGGCTTCATTCCCCAGTCACACAATCATTACCTGTGGTTTAGCAGCATGATTGCGATTTTTAGCGGGCTTTATCAAACTGTAATTGCCGCTAAAATTGCCGCCAAACGCTATCCAATTCACTATTTCTTTCAGCACGCCGTTCTGATTTATTTCTTCGTGGCGCTGAAGAATTCCATCTCGATCGTCGGCTTCTACGATCACATCAAAGGCAACACTTCCTGGCTGATTACGCCGCGCAGTCGGCAGGTACGATCGATGCGCGATCGCGAAGCCGCCCTCTTGAGCGGACGCCGTTAAATCAGGGCAGAGGATGGACTGCATCAAGGCTGCGGCTCAGTCCTCCAGCACGATCGCCCTCCAGTCACGATCGCTACCGGAACCCAAGTCGCCTTTGTTAAGGTATCGGTGGTGATCGTTCCTGAATTTCTACCTGAATTGCTATGCGTCTACCTTCTCGATCGCTCACGTGGCCGAGTACAAAAGCTTCTGCTCCATCCACCTCATCAAGGCTATCCAAACCGTCCACGCTATCCACACGCGACCTGCGGCGATCGTCAGATGCGATCGGGATTGGTTTAGGCCGATCGCGGCAAGGGCAACTGACCGACTCAGATCGATCGAATCGCTTGCGGGCGGATTCGTTTGCCGATGACTATCTTTTGCGCGGTCTGAAAACCGGAGAAACTGTACGAATCGATTTGCACTCTCGCGCCTTTAATCCGTTTTTGCAGCTTGTCAACGCCAAAACGGGCAGCTTGCTTTGGCGCAACAACGATCGCGCCTTGGGCAGCACAGCCGCCAGCATCACCTTCACCGTGCGATCGAATCAGTCTTACCTGCTGCGCGTCACCAGTGCCGAAGCAGCAGGCAAAGGCCGCTATGTCCTCAAAACGATTCGCAATCCCCCGCCAGAACTTGTCTTCAATGGCGAATATGGCTATGGGCTGGTCGATGGCGGCGCAGCGGTGAGCCGTGCGATCGCGACTCCGACGGGAAGCAGCCCGATAGCCGGAAGCAGCCCGACCCGATTTGCCCGTCAGCCCGACGAGAACGCTTGGAACGTAGATTTGGTCAACGCACCGGAAGTTTGGGCACAAGGCTTCAGCGGGCAAAACGTGACGGTTGCCGTTCTCGACACGGGCGTGGACTACAACCACCCGGATTTGCAGGCCAATTTGTGGCAAAACCTCAACGAGATTCCAGACAACGGCATTGATGACGATCGAAACGGCTACATCGACGATGTGCGCGGCTGGAATTTTGCCGATGCCCAAGACAGCAACGATCCGATGGATACCGACCAGCACGGTACGCATGTCGCAGGCACGATCGCCGCAACCCACAACAACTTTGGCGTCACGGGCGTGGCCTACAGCGCCAAAATTATGCCTGTGCGCGTGATTGGCGGCGTGGATGACAACCGCGCCAATCTGTTCGATCGCAACGTGGCAGCGGGCATTCGCTATGCCGTCGATAACGGAGCGCGAGTGCTGAATCTCAGCTTGGGCAATTTTTGGGCGATCCGCCGATGAAGCAAACGCGAGCCGCACTGCGCTATGCCACCCGTCGCGGTGCGATCGCAGTCATGGCGTCGGGCAACGAACGACTGGATGGAGCCAACCGCCCGATCGAACCCGCTGCCTTTGCCCGCTTTGGATTGGGCGTGGGCGTGGGCGCGATCGATCGCCGCCGTCAGCTTGCCGACTTCTCCAATCCAGCAGGAAATCGACCGCTGACGTTTCTATCGGCTCCGGGCGTGAATGTGCGATCGACCGTCCCCAACCGTCGCTATGAGCAAAACGGCTGGAGCGGCACTTCCATGTCAACCCCACACATCAGCGCCACGATCGCCCTGATGCTCAGCGCCAATCCCAGCCTCACGACGGCTCAAGTTTTAGACATTCTCAGGGCAACTGCCGACTCGACAGGCATCCAAGACTACGCTTGATCAACTTCGGGCGCAGGCGGTTTCGGCGCGATCGCATCTTCGCCCTCCGGTGAACTATCTGCTTCAGTGGAGGCTGCACCCACAGGTTCGATCGCCGCTTCGATCGGCGGTGCAAATTCCTCAATCACTTCCACCTCAATCAGTTCGATGCTGGGCGGATCGTCCGTCTCGACCACGATCGCCACCTCTTCGATCGCGCCCTCTTCCGATTCAATCAGGACAACCGCCTCGATCGCCGCTTCCGGCTCAATCACCACCACAACATCCTCGATCGTTTCAGCCTCAGGTTCAACCCTCTCCACTGCTTCGATCGCAGCCTCAGAAACGATTGCAGATTCGATCGTCTCTTCATCCTCCCAATTCTCAAACTCCTCCAGATCCGGTGAGGGTTCCGGCGGCGGAGTTGGGCGTGGTGATTTGACTTTGGGCGACTTGGCTTTCGGTGATTTGGCGTTGGGCGCATTTCGCCGCAAGCCGCCAAACAAACCGGGCGATCGAGCCGGACGAGCCGGAGCAGGTGGTTCAACAGTGACAGCTTCATCGATCGCAGGCTCCCCGATCGCTCCAGCAACCAAAGGTTCCGCAACGACAAAGAACGGGCCAGTTCACCGGTCAAGGTCTTTGCTCGCAAGCGGTTTCAGGCCTCGATCCTTGGCATGGTCAAGGCCGTGTACCGGCCGGAACCGATGCAGCCCCAGGACGAGGTCTAATTTTGCCATCCCGGCCTGGGACATGCATTCGTAAGGTGCGAAGAA
>JAAUTJ010000050.1 GCA_012031475.1 Leptolyngbyaceae cyanobacterium SM1_3_5
TGAAAGCAGGCATCGCGTTTTTGCCATTGAGGATTTGATTGACGATCGCCTCGCTCGATGCCATCTGGTACTGCTCTAGCGCTGCTTTCTTCAACGTTTTCGCGCCGTTGACTACGTTGCCGCCCCCGACGTGGCAGGCCGCGCAGTTGGCAGAAAACACCTTTGCACCATTTTCAACATCTGCCGCCCAAGCCGGAGCGATCGAAACGGTCAGCGCTGTAAAGACAGTAAGAACAATCGACAAAACCCAGAAAAATCTTTGCATATGCTCTCTTCAATCGGACTGCTTCATCCTGTCGATTGATCGTTCCGATTGTCAAAAGACAGGCGGTCGAACTTGATCATCGGCAGGAAGCGAAGGATTGAGTGCGATCATAAGTGTTGGAAAAATCATTTTTGAGCTTTGCAACCAGTTTTGCTGTTGGTTGTCGATCGTGTTTCAGTCCAATCAAATCTAAAGACACGCAAAATCTTTCTGCACATCCACATTAGCAGCGTCGCGGCAGTTTTCTTGGTATTCGATCTAGTGGTGAGGCTCGGTCTACTATGCGAAAGGGTGGCGTTTATTTTAGGAGTAATTCGCCCCTTCTTACAAACTACCGTACAAGACGTAGAGCTGGTTTGTAATTGGATGGAACCCGCAGGTGGCTCGAACTTGAAACACTTCTGCCAGCAGCTCTGGTGTCAAAATTTCCGCTGTTGAGCCGCTGGCGACGACTCGCCCTGCTTTCATGACGTAGAGCCGCTGGCAGAATTGGGCGGCAAGGTTTAAGTCATGGATGGCAACGATCGAAGTAATCCCCAAACTTTGCACCAGCGTCAACAGCTCAATTTGGTAATAAATATCAAGGTGATTGGTTGGTTCATCGAGGACGAGTAGTTTGGGCTGCTGGGCAAGGGCACGAGCGATCGCCACGCGCTGTTTTTCGCCGCCGGAAAGCGTGTGATAGGGCTGGTTAGCAAAGCTCAGCATTTTGACGCGATCGAGTGCCTGCGCGACGATCGCCACGTCTTTTTCAGAATCAAGCGAAAGCATTCCTTTGTGGGGTGTGCGTCCCATTTGCACAACTTCTCGCACCGTCAGTTCAAAGCTGGCGGGCATTTCTTGCAGCACCACTCCCGTTCGTTTCGCAGATTCGCGGGCGGTCAGTTGCCACAGGTCGCGATCGTCGAGCCAAATTCGTCCCGCTGTCGGGCGCAGCATTCGGTAGATGGCGCGAAGCAGCGTCGATTTGCCACTGCCGTTGGGACCAATCAGTCCCACAATTTCACCTGACTCAACATCTAACGTCACCCCCTGCACGATCGACTGACCTGCCAGGGCGATCGAAACCTGATCGGCTGTCAGCTTCATGAAAAATCACCTCCAAACGTCGATCGCTGCCGCAGCAGCCACAGAAAAAATGGTCCACCAAACGCCGCCGTGACGATGCCAACGGGCAGTTCTTCGGGTGCGACGGCAATGCGACCAATCAGATCCATCAGCACCATAAATAGCCCGCCGCCCAAAGCTGCGATCGGCAAAACGCGACGATGATCGCTGCCCACACTCATCCGCACGATATGCGGGATCATCAGTCCAACAAAGCCGATCGCCCCGCTGACCGCAACGACAACGCCCACCAGCAGCGAGGTAATCACAAAAAGCTGTAGCTGTAGCTGCTTGACGTTAATGCCCAGCGCAACCGCATGTTCATCACCCATTAGCAGCGCGTTGAGCGATCGCGACTGCAAAATTAAGTGGCCTGTCATCAGCACAACGACGATCGACGGCAAGCCCAAATCTGCCCACTGAGCGCGACCGAAGCTGCCAGCCAGCCAGGACAGAACCAGACCCACGCTGTTATTGCCAGGTTGACTCGATCGCAGCACCAGATAGCTCGTCACTGCCGACAGCACATAGCTTAGCGCCACGCCTGCCAGTACCAGCCGAAACGAGGTAACCTGTCCCTGCTGCTGCGCCAGCGCATACACCAGCACCATCGCAATCAGTGCCCCGGTGAACGCCGCGATCGACAGCGACAGCCCGCCAAAAGTTGTGGCTTCCAGCGTCAGTACCAGGACTGCCCCCACCGTTGCCCCGTAGGAAACGCCAAACAAAAACGGGTCAGCCAGCGGATTGCGAGCGACCGCCTGTAGCGTTGTGCCGCTGACCGACAGTGCCGCCCCCACCACGATCGCCAGCAGCACTCGCGGTAGCCGAAATACCCAAACAATGCGGTCTGCGGTGGGTGTCCAGTTAGGCGCGATCGCGCCTTGGGGCAACAAATGCGACAGAATAATCTGCACAACTTGACCGAACGGAATCGCAACCGCACCAACCGAAACGGCCAGCACGATCGCTCCGAAAATGCTAGCGGTCAAGCTGGCTAAAATCAGCCAGAAGGGAATCGATCGAGTGGGCTTGTGGTGGTGATGCATGGAGGTGAATTGCTTCACTGAAACGCTTCAGGATGGATGGCATGGGCGATCGCCTCTAGCCCGTCAATGATGCGGATGCCTGCTTCGGTGTCGATCGTGGGAATTGGGTAGAGGCGATCGTTTTGGACGGCGGGCAAATCGGGAAAGGTTTCTCGCAAAAAAGCAATCAGTTCGTTGGGGTCTTGTCCTGGATAGTAGCCGACTAGAATGACTGCCGCTTGCGAGCTGGCGAATTCCTCAACCCCGACTTGAAACACATCCTTGCTAACACTGATTCGCCGCCTGCTTTGTCGATCGCATCTGCCCAAACGCCGCTGGTAAGAACTGCGAGCGGCCCCTCGCCACCGTTATAAAAGAGGGTCAGTGTGCGATCGCGTCCTGACACCCGCTGACGGATGGCCGCCTCGCGCTGCTGGAGTCGTTCGATCAGCGCAGTAGCCCGTGCAGACACGCCAAAGATTTGACCAAGATCTCGCAGATCGTCATATACCGCCGAGATGCCGCGCTCAGAAACCTGCTGCGGTGTACAGCTTGATCCGGTTGAAAACACTTGCGCTCCGGCCTGCTCTAGTTCTGCCACCGTTGCATAGCCTTCAGCCGGATCGAAGGCGAATCCCTCCAGTCCTTCTGAAACCACTAAATCCGGGTTTTGAGTCAGCATGACTTCTCGTGTCGGCCAGCGGGTTGCCGTACCCAGAACCGGAATTGACTTGGCTGACTCTATCAAACTAGCTGGCAGATTGGTGTAGTTGCCTGCCAATCCAATCATCTGTTGTTGAACACCGATCGCGAGCAACAGTTCATTCGCAGGTTGCCACAGGCTAATCACCCGCTGAGGCGGCTGCTCAAAAGTCAACTTTCGCCCGCAGTTTTCCACCGTCACCGGAAAGGCAGCGCGATCGATTTGAGCAGGCGGCAAGTTCGTCAGCAGTGCAGCAGTTGAAGCGCTATTCGATTGGTTGCTGTCGGCCAGGCTTGGCGTGGCACGCTCGGCTGCTTGATCAACAGGCTGACTACTTCGACAGGCAGGGATAGCGATCGCGAGCAGCAGAATTAGCAGCAATTTCACCGAGTCCACTCCTGCTCAAATTGCGGGCGATCGATCTGATTAGAGCAACCTAGATCCTCTAAGTTTGACAGCCTGTCATTTGACATATTCATCAACTGCATGAAAACTGCTTTGGAGTAGCATTGTGCCTTTGCTGCTGTCCCCGCATTGAGTATAGGCGCAATTTTGCTGGTGTAGGAGGTGATTTTGAAATTCAATTTGTTGATTTGCTTGGGCATTGCCAACGGCTTGATGCTGACCGTTCAACCTGCCGATGCAGCCGAAATTTTAACAGCAGAAGAAGCGATCGCGCCCGATCAAGCAGATTCAACTTCAGAAATTACTTCCTTTCACAAGTTGATTTAGAGAGCGATCAGTCTGATGCAAATGCGACTGAGCCAAGCGAATCCAACACTTACACTACAGTCGAATCGTGGCTAGCAGCGCAGGCAGAAGACGCGATCGAAATTACCAATGTTCGGCTCAATCCGACCGAGACGGGAGTTGAAGTCGTTCTAGAAACGGCAGCGGGTCAGCTTGCTCAGCCGACAACTACGATCGAAGGCAATACTTTTATTGCTGATATTGCCAACGCTGTGTTGACGCTGCCGGAAGGACAAACCTTTCGAGCCGATAATCCGATTGGGGGCATAACTGAAGTTTAGTCACGCAAATTACGCCGACGCAAGTGCGGGTTAGCGTGACAGGAACTGAGAATGTTCCGGCTTTTGTATTTGCTTCGGGCGATCGCGGTTTAACCGTCAGCTTGACTCCTACCGTCGCTGATGCCATTCAAATCATCACAACCGCACAAAGACGACCTGAAAATCCGCAGGATGTACCAATCAGCCTGTCTGTTTTCTCACAAGAAGATTTAGAAGACGGTGAAATTAATTCACTGCGAGATGTTGCGGCAAATACACCCAATTTGTTTACAACATCAGGCGATCGAGCCTTTAATTTCTACAGCATTCGAGGATTGGGAAACAGCAATGTACTGGTGCGTGACAATGTTAGCTTTTACATCGATGATGTTCCTTATGACAACACGCATCAATTTTTTCCCAACGAGCTGTTTGATCTAGAGCGTGTTGAAGTGCTGCGCGGACCGCAAAGTACACTGTATGGGCGCAATAGCTTGGCGGGAGTAATTAATTTCATCAGTCGTCCGCCAAGTGAAGATCTAGAGTTTGATCTCGATACTACTTACGGAAACTTTGATCAGCGTCGAGTGCAGCTATCTCTGAGCGATACTGTGATTCCCGATGTGCTTGGATTGCGGCTTTCTGGCGTTTATAGCGCTCGTGAGGGTTTTACTGAAAATACGTTTTTAGATGAACCTGCCAACGATCAAAGCTCTCTAGCGGGACGGCTTAATTTTGTTTGGACACCTTCAGAGGACTGGAACATTTCGCTCAACGCCACAGCTTCGAGAGAGCAGGATGAAGCGAGCGTTTATGTGCCGATCGATCAAGATGATCCGTTTGAGATTGCCCGCAATACTGACGGTTCACTCGACTCTTCAAACAGTACGCAATCGCTGAGAGTAGCCTACAACGGTTCAAATCTGCGCTTCACCTCAATCACGGCGCACAACTTCACCGACTACGGCTACATTGCTGACGGGGATGACACGATCGAGGACTTAGGGCTGTCGATCAACGAGCTAAATCAGAACATTTGGAGCCAAGAATTTCGGCTGCAATCGCCCGAAGAGGCAGAACGATTTCGCTGGCTAGTTGGCGCGTACCTGCAAAGCCGCAATTTCGATATTGATGAAGCGATCGAATACACACCGCAGGGCGCAACCGTGTTTGGGCTGCCGATCGCCGGAACCGATCGCGCGGTCGCTGACTACGATCAATCAACCTATGCCGCTTTTGCCCAGGTAGATTTTGAGCCTGTTGATGCGCTGACGATTACCGCCGGATTGCGCTACGAATACTGGCGCGATCAGCTTAGCCGCAGTCAAGCGTTTGAGGCCGACGACGGCACTGTGACTCCGGGCAGTCTTGCCCCATTAGACGACTCTACAATTAACGGAGATGCGCTGCTTCCAAGAGTGGCGATCGGCTATCGGTTCAACCCCAACTTATTCGCCTACACCAGCATCACGCGAGGCTATAGACCCGGAACCCAAAATTATCGAGCCGACAATCAAGCCTCACTGATCGTGGAACCGGAAGAGTCTTGGAACTACGAAATCGGCTTAAAAACTTCCTGGCTAGACGATCGCCTGACGCTCAATTTCGCCGCCTTCTACAACGATATCACCAACTTTCAGGTTCTTCTACCCGGTCCTGATACACTGTTTCGAGACATTACCAGTGCTGAAGCGAGAGTGTTAGGGGCAGAGCTAGAACTCAGAGCCACCCCGTTCGACGGCTTCAACATCATTGCTGGATTTGGCTACAGCGATGCTCGATTTACTAACTACACAAACCCCTTCACAAACGAAAACTTTGACGGCAATCGACTTCTATTTTCGCCAGAATACACCTACAATCTAGCGCTGCAATATCGCAGCCCAGGCGGTTTATTTAGCAGGCTGGAACTGCAAGGATTGGGACCTTACTACTTCGATGAAGCAAACTCTCTTAAAGAAGGTCCGATCGCCCTGGTCAACGCTCGGATTGGCTATGAGTTTGATCAAGTTGGCGTTTACTTATTCGCAAACAATCTGCTCAACACCGAGTATGTTACCGTTGCATTTCCATCTGGGGATGAAACGCTCGCCGGATATGGCGATCGACGCACGTTTGGCGTGCAGGTGCAGACCAGATTTTAGGCGATCGTCGAGCAAATTCCGGCAAACGCTCAGGAGCCATTTCAATTTACTGACGCTTCAAAGTATCCCAAACCAATACAATGTGAATCACTGCGATCGCGATTGCCCACAACACATTTCCCTGAAAAACACTCCATAAAATCGGCAATGTAAAGCTTTCGATACCGCCCAACCCTAAGCTTGCTAGCCCAATCGCTGCCTGATACACCACAAAACCTAGAACGAAGGCAGCGCCCAACCATACTGCATAGCCTGCAAATCCTCGCTGGCTCAATGCAGGTTTTTGAAAGGCCAGTAAAGTCGCAAGCACAGCTCCCAACAGCAGCACTGGTCCCCAGGCAAAAGTGCTGAGCGTCCAGGGATATTGCCGTACCGTGAAGCCCAAGAGTTGATTGACAAACCACATACTGAGAATTACCAGCAGGGCGCGGCGACGGGTCAGGGTGGCTCCGGCGATCGCCCCAAATCCCACAAGCGGCACAGTGCAGGTGTAGACCACATTACTCACCGTACCCATACTCAACAGCAGCAAAAACCAAAATCGGCTGTGGGCGATCGACTTGCAGCCTTGTTGCCAACTGAGGGAAACAGGTTGTTGCACAGCAGCCTTGGATTTGACGTAGCTCATTACATTTTCTCCTTTTGATCTAAACGAGTTTAATTTGCGGATTGAACAACAGGTGGATATTGATTTTCACTAACGGGATTGCCCTGTACCAAGTGTTGTTGCACAATGCGGGTGGCAGTGTCAGGCGTGACGCGGGTGTACCAGGTGCGATCGCCAGAGTAATGCACGACTGGACCTAATTTACAGACCTCCAGACAGCCGGAGGTCATGACATAAACATCTAATCCGGCTGCCTTCACAGCGGTTTGCAGTGCTTCTACTACTGGCTCCCAATTGCGCGACGGATAGCAGCGACTAGAGCGACAAACTGCTAAGTAGGGACGTTTCAACGGATTATCTTCAAACGGAATAGGACGAGTGCCCTGCACATAAATTTCGCGCAGTTCTTGATACAACCCTAACTTTTCAAGTTGAGGTTTGCCTTCTGGCAAAAGATCTTCATCTTCGCCCAAAAACGGGTTTGGCAAAAACAAATTCATCATCTTTTCGCCCGCACCATTCCAAAACTGAATGCCCCAACTTCGCGCTGCTCCCTGCTCATTGAGGCGACGATACAGCGAGACGCGAGAAAGTAGACGCTGCTGTCGCAGTGCGATCGACGTTTTTGCAGCGGACCTCCTAGTGTTTCTTCAATGCACAGATGTAGATGCCAGGCTTCTGTTACAACCGTCAGATAGCCATCATACAAAACGCAATTTTAGGAGCAGCGGTAAACTCTAGTTCCAGCACGCCGCCTTCAACGACATGACCAATTTGCGTTTCCTGCCAGCGTTCCTGAAACAGCGTATAGAGCAGCGATCCAATAACATCAATGGTGCAGGAAATGTCTTCGTATTCAATTTGACCTCCGGTTGGGGAAGGCTCAATAATGCAGCGATCGAGCGGTGTAACCCAGCGAGAAAACGCATTCATGTTTGACTCCTAAAAGGCTGCACTGACACCTAGCCGAAAACTACGACCCACTCCAGAATAACCAGGATACTGCTCAAATTGAACATCAAACAAATTATCTAAATTGGCATTGAGAACAATTTCTTCATTTACGGGAACTCGAAGTCGCAGATCGATCGCCGTGAATCCAGAAAGCTCTTCGGTATTAGTGTTGTTGACAAAAAAGCTGCTGAGGTTGCGTAAAATAGCAGCGGCATAAAGGCCATTTGGTGTTTCATAAGTCAAACCGAAGTTGAGCTTATCAGCATCTCGAAAGCTAAGAATATTGCCTTCAATGTCTGGGTTACTATCTTCAGTGATGCGAGGATCGTTAAGTGTGTAGTTAGCAAAAGCGTAAAAGTTGGGGAAGAGTTCTACATTGAGATCGGCTTCTAGGCCGATCGATCGCACCTGTCCAATATTTTCGTAGGTGCTAGGAGAACCGAAGCGAAAATTAATCAGATTGTTAATGCGATTGATAAATCCAGTGAGTCGAATCAAGCCAAAATCACCCAACTGCTGATCGATGCCAACATCAAAACTGTCTCCAGTTTCAGGTTCTAAATCAGGGTTGCCAACTACATTGAACGCTGCTAATCCTTCTAGATTAGAAATCAGCGGGGCGCGAAAACTGCGGGCATAGTTTGCTCGTAGCGCCGTGCTGGGACTGATTGCCCATCGTGCGCCAACGCTCGGAGAAGTAAACGACCCGTTGACCAAGCTGTTGAAATCTTGGCGGATTCCCACATTGGCACTCAAGCGAGAAGAAAAATTTACTTCATAAAGGGCAAACAAAGCTCCTTGTGAAATCTCGCCATCGTAGTTTACATTTGTTGCGTTTGTGCTGTAGCTGAAGGTAGTATTTTGTGCTTGCGTGTTGCGATAGTCTGCTCCGTAAGTGAGTGTTTGATTTGGAGCAAACTGCCAATCGTGCTGCACTTGAACACCGATCGATCTCCGCTCCACATCATCGCGTGTTCCAAACGTAGCCGGATCGGGATTGTTAAAGTTATATTCCAGAAAATCCGCGAACAGGCGAGTGGTTAGCAGCGAATCATTCCCCTCACCCAGTTGCGATCGCACGTCAACCCTAGCAGCACTTCATCGGTATATTGTTCAGCCTCCGAAGTTAAAGTATTAAACTCGCCAATGCTGTTAGGAATCGGAATGCCGCCAGCAACGCCAAATAGTTTTGTGTTGTAGATCGCACTGAAGTTGAGCGTGTTGCGATCGCCCAATTGTCCCTCTAAAGTTAGGTTAGCATTGTTGTACAGCACTTCAGCATTGCGACGAGTATCATCTAAATCAATGCGATCGATGCGAAACGGAAAGTCATTATCTGACTCAATTCGACTGAAACCCAATGCCCAACCGAAATCGCCGCTGCGTCCTCGCGTTTGAATTGCCTGTTCATTTAATCCGAAGCTGCCAACGGCTCCACGTACAACTGTTTCCGGCGTTTCAGAAGGCGATCGCGTAATAATATTAATTACGCCACCGATCGCATCCGAACCGTAGAGCGTCGATCCACCTCCGGGCAATAGCTCGATTTGCTCCACATAATCTGTTGTGAGACTCGACAAATCAAATCCACCAAAAAAGCCCACATCGTTAATTGGGCGACCGTCTAGTAAAATCAAAACCTGAGCAGAATTGCTGCCTCGAATAAACTGACTGCTGAGTGCGCCTAGCTGTCCTCCTGCTGTGCCGTCACTCAAAATTCCGGGTAGATAGCGCAACGCTTCTTGAACAGTTCTCGCGCCCTGCGCTTCAATCTGTTCGCGATCGATCACATAAACCGGGCGAGTCGATTCTCGAACCGTTGCTTCTCTGCGAAATGGGCTGTAAACAGGCTGATCGAGAATTCTTCCCGTCACATTAATCCGAATTTCATCATTTTCTGCTGTTGACTCTGATGAATTTGGGTCAATCAATTGTGTCGTTAATTCCTCTGAAGGTGAAGTGATTTCGTTGCCTCTACGCTCCGCGATACCGTTCCGGGAGCGCTCCGCGATCGCCGCTTCGTCTACTCGTAAATCAGCGGCAGATTGAGAAACTGTAGGACTAGAGCGAACGACTGAGGCAAGCACAAGCAGAAAAGCGATCGTCGTAGTCGCACACGCGCAGGTTTTGCGAAATTGAAACCCAATCGGGCAAGTTTGATTCACAGTAGTTAGAAATAATGGGTGATTTGAAGCTACTGCAAAGGTGATGTTGAGTGCCAAAGTAATTTTTGCTGCTCAAAATTAGCGGCCTGAGAAATGCTGTGCTAGACAAGCAGAACCGAGCTAACCCTTTGGAAATGAAGCGATCGCACAATGCAAGATTCGCCTTGCCGAAGTGAGCAAAACGTTTGAATGCCAAGGGCAAGACAAATTCTTAATTTAGACGTAAAAATCAGGCGATCGCTCTGATGCTCTCAAAAGGGAGCGATCGCTTCATAATGTATGTCGATCGAGCCAGTATAAACTTGAACAAAGAACAAAGCAGTTTACCAAAAAGCTGTAAACTGCTCAACCGCAAAAAGCTGAGTCGAAACACGATCTGTACCTCGCAGATACGATGATAAACAAATGACATCGGCGGGCATTCTGACTCAGGGCAAGAGTGGCGTTCATAGCCTACTTGCTCAATACAGTTGCGGGACAGCGCTGGACTTTCACCAGACTTTCACCAGACTTTCCCCCTTGCGTTTGGTGGCTGTTCTCCACCAAAACCGAAGTGATCAAAACTGTATCATGCTTTGTGTTTTTTGCAATAGCGTTGTTTTCAAAAGTTTCTGTTGAAGTAGCAACAGAATTGCGCGATCGGCAATTAATGTAGGCAAGTATTGGTTGATCGATCCAGGTTAGGTGATCGCCCGCACCGAAGGCTTCATTGCCAGCAGTCCCAATACAACCAGCATCGTGCCACCTGCGCCAGCAAACAGCAGCAGCAAACTTTCCGCCGCAAGTAGACCCGCGAGCGCATAGGACAGCGGCGCAATTCCCAAAGAAGACAGCATTGCAACACTCATTACACGACCTAAAATTTCAGGCGGTGTAATCGTTTGAATCCAGGTGGTCGCAACCACAATGAAGAAGCTGCTGCACCAACCCAAAACAGCGGTAATCAAACTGGCGATCGCCACCAGCGGCACAATGCTCAGCAACATCATCCCGACCGCTTGAATGCTGGCGAGACTCAACATCAGCACGCCCAATCTTGGTGGGCGCGGCAACCACTGAGGCGTGAAAGTTCCTAACAGCCCGCCTGCACCCCAAGCTGAAATTATAAAGCCCAAAGCCGCTGCATCGCCTGAAAAGCGAGTGTAAGTCAGAGCATTAATGCCTACCTGCAAAGGTCCAACAAACAGCAGGTTGAGCAGAGTTAATACAATTAGAACGATTCGCAAAGGTCGATGATTCCAACAATAATTCAAGCCTTCAGAAATACCGAGCTTGAGACTTTTGATTTCTGTGTTTAAGGATTGATTCGGAGTGGATTCGATCGCGGTATGGGCTGCACAAACCGGGCATCCTGCCGCTGTTAAAGCTGCATCCTCGATCGACTCAGGTGCTTGGATGGGCTGAGGACGGATCAGCAGCAGGGCAAGAGTTGAGATCACAAAACTCGTTGCGTCAACGGCAAAGGCAACGCCAACGCCGATCGCTGAAATCAGCACGCCTGCAAACGCAGGACCAATTAAAGAAATAAGCTGCATTGCGCCTTGTCCTAACACATTGCTCGCAATCAACTGTTGTTCTGGAACTAGCGTTGGCACGATCGTTTCGGCTGCGGGACTAAAAAAGCCCTCGATGATGCCAAAGCTAATTGCTAACAGGTAAAGATGCCAAAGCTCAGTTTTTGAAAACCACCAGCAGCGCCAAAATCGCAGTTAATCCGCCTCGCAGTATGTTGGTTACAATCATGACAAGCTTAGGTGAAAATCGATCGCTCAGTGCGCCACCGAGCAGCATCAAAATGGCGCGGGGAACCGCCACGGCTGTCAACACGCCTCCCAAGTCTAAGGGTGATCCAGTAAGCTGAAGCGTAAGCCAGGGAAGCGCCACCAGGTAAAACTGATCGCCCAACAGTGAAATACCTTCACCAATAAACAGCAATCGAAAGTTGCGAATCTTGAGCGGTTGCCAGATCGAGGTTTTTTCGTTCTTTGAATTAATAGATTCCATAACTTTCCTATTAGTTAACCTGCCGTTGATAACCTTGCCAATACTTCTCTCGCAACCTGCCTTTTTGCACTTTGCCGCTAGGCGTTCTAGGAAGCAAATCGATGAATTCAACGCTTCTTGGCAGCTTGAAGTTCGCCAGCTTTCCGCGTCCAAAATTAATGATATCGAGGGCTGTTGCTTCTGCTCCAGGCTTCAGCACAATAAGCGCTTTGACGGTTTCTCCCCACTGCGAATCGGGAACACCAATCACGGCAACTTCTGCGATCGCCGAATGCTGATACAGCACGTTCTCTACTTCAGCAGGGTAAATATTTTCGCTAGCATAGCAAATCATATCCTTGATGCGATCGCAAATATAAACATAGCCATCCTCATCTAGATAGCCCGCATCGCCTGTATGAATCCAGCCGTCAATCAAAGTTTTTGCAGTGGCTTCCGGCAATTTCCAGTAGCCAATCATATTCGCTGGAGATCGAATGCAAATTTCGCCAATTTCGCCCTGCGGCACTTTTTGACTGTGAGAATTCACAACGGCAATTTCCACACCCGGAAATGGGCTGCCTGCTGCCTTAAGTCGATGCGGCATGGCGTGGTCTGTTGCGGTTAGCGTGATCGCGCAATTTCCTGTCTCGGTCATACCGTAGATTTGAAAGAAGCCGCAGCCGAACAGTTCGATCGCCTGATTTAAGAGCGTTTCTGCAATTGGCGATCCACCATAAACAACGGTGTCGAGTGAAGAAAAATCGGTGCTGCGGCAGCTTGGCTCCATCAGCATCGCCTGAATCATCGCGGGAACAACACAGGTTTTTGTAATACGATGGTGAGCGATCGCCTTGAGCGCATCAGCCGGAATAAACGCTTCGAGCAAAACATTTTCGGCTCCAGCAATCAGGCCGCGAACTGCCCACCATAAGCCGCCAATGTGAAAGATCGGCAGCGTCAGTAAGCTTTTGTCCTGATCACTCCAGCCAATCCATTGCTTATTTTGTTTTGCGAATTCCTTGGCGATCGCAAAAAAGCTGTAGTGAGCAAGCTGAACGCCTTTTGGATGCCCGGTCGTGCCGCTGGTGTACATTTGCACGGCAATCATTTCAGGCTGAATTGTAATTTTTAAGGCTGTATCATTTTCCTGTAGAAGCGTTTCGTAATTCAACCAATTTTGAGATGAAGGCTGTAAGGTGATGATTGATTGAATCTGCTCTAGTTCCGGTGCGATCGATTCAACAACAGTACAAAACGGCTGATCGACAAATAGCAGTTCGACTTCTGCATCTTTGAGAATGTAGCAAATTTCTGGAGTAGCCAGCCGCCAATTTACAGGCACAAACACGGCTCCAATTTTGGCACAGGCAAATAGGATTTCATAACTTTTCAACGAATCCTTTGCCCACACTGCAACTCGTGATCTCGCCTGAATATTTTTCTGCAATAGGGCGGCTGCTAAGCGATCGCTTTGCCGATCAAGCTGTTGATACGTGAGCGATCGACCTTGGAAAATCAGCGCCTTGCGATCGGGATAACGCTGCGCCTGCATGGTCACAAGATCAGCTAGAGTTTGAATCACGTCATCATAAATCATGCGAGTTCCTCACAAGCTTGATGGCTTCTTACCAGCAGGGCTGAAAGCAGTTTTTTGGGATGAGTAACAAGCCGGTTTAAGATTTCTCGATAGCTAGAAAATAATCGATCGACGGTTTCTTCAGTGAAATATTCGACGCTATAATTAACGGTAATTCGGATTGTTTTAGAAAGATCAACATAAATCTCCAAAGGCGTGGTGTCGTCGTACAGTTCCGAAGGTAGATTCTCCCATTGCGATCGCTTATCCTGAAGGTCAATGATTTCCCAGTTAGGCAGTTGCTCGAAGCTTTGAGCAGTTGAAGACATTGTAACGCTTGCCATTAAATCTAAGGTGCGGTAGCGTTTTGTCTGTTCAACAACTTGCTGCAAAGGAATGTCTTTATGCTCGATCGCTTCATTTACGGTATCTCGAAGCTGATGGATTAGATCCAATCCAGTCTGAGCAGGCGAAAGGACAGATCGCAAAATCACATCATTGATAAAACAGCCCAGCATTTGCTCGGTTTCTGGTACTGTTCGATTGCCAATCGTTGTAATGATGATAATTTCGCGGCTGCTGGCTCCACTGAGATAGCACCATTTTGAGAGCTGCCAGAAGAACAACAAAGTTTGTGATCTTTTGCGATCGACTGAGAGATTCAACAGCAGCAGCGATCGATTCTGGAATCTCGCTAAAATAGTGTCCTGCCCGCTTAGATTGCAAAACAAATTCAAGTGTTTTGTGGTTGGGTTCTGGTGGTTCAACTTCAACCAGTTTA
>JAAUTJ010000051.1 GCA_012031475.1 Leptolyngbyaceae cyanobacterium SM1_3_5
TCTCGAATCCGTCCGGCTGGGGATGACGATATTTACATCACCAACATCGTCAAGTGTCGCCCGCCCGGAAATCGCACCCCAGAAGCCGACGAACTTGCCGCCTGCCGCCCGTATCTGATCGAGCAAATTCGCCTCGTCGATCCGAAAATTATTCTGCTCACCGGAGCCTCGGCGGTGCGCGGCCTGACCGGAGACAAGCGCGGCATCACAAAAATTCGCGGTCAGTGGATCGAGTGGGAAGGGCGGATGTGTATGCCCGTTCTGCATCCGGCCTATTTGCTGCGGAATCCTTCGCGGGAGCAAGGTAGCCCAAAATGGCTGATGTGGCAGGATATTCAGCTTGTCCGCCAAAAGCTCGACGAAATTCGATCGAACTAGGATGCTGCAAAAGCCTTGGCATCCCTCCCCTTACGGATACGTCTCAAAGTCCCTCACTCGTGGGGAATTTGGGGGGCACAAGCCGCCAACGCAGCAGACATAAAGCTTAAACCACGCCTTACGCCGATCGCCTGCGCCGCGATCGCCACAACCAGCCGCCCACGATCACCAAGCCTGCGATCGCGCCCGGTTCGGGAACCGAAGCCGTTCCCACCACTTTGAAATCGGCACCGTTGTAGTCTGCATCGCTCGTGACGCGGATGCCCGACACCGAACCGGAAACGCCCAAATCGCTGAGCCGAACGCCGATCGATCGCACCGCCTGAGCGCTGTCGATTTCCGTTGTGTCGAGCGTGAAGTTGGCAGACTGCCAGGTGTCGGATGAAAGTGTGACCAGTTGACCGATCGGATTTCCGGCGGAGTCGATCGCCTGCAAATCGAGCCTGCTGTTGCCGCCGCGCTCCCAAAACAGCAGATCGGAAACGGGCGCATCGAAGCCCAGATCGATCGAAAACTTGCCGAATTCTTCGCTGTCCAAGATGCTGCTGAGATAGCGATTTCCCAGCGAGGTGACGACATCGGCATTGTCGATCGCCTGCTTCGCCAGTCCGATCGTTGCCACGTCGCCCAAGTCCGAGCTTGCGCCGCCTGTTTGTCCACCCGTGTAGAGGTCGTTGAACAAAATGTTGGCGCGGTTGACGAGCGCAAAATCACCGATCGTTCTGCCGTTGCCCAGCGTAATCGAGTCGAGAAAAATATCGCCAGCGGGCGGATTGCCGCTGTAGTTCGTCGTGAAGGAAAAATCAGCCGCTTGTGTCGGAGCGATCGCCGCCAGCAGGCCAGCGACAGAAAGCGCGGGAACGGTCAGATATAGCTTCATAAGTTCTTAACCGATTGCCTGACGATTTCACGGAACGATGCAGACCGCTATACTAGCGAATTCCCTAGGCAAAAACAACCGCGATCGATTTCGTTCAAAAATGACAAATTGTAGGGCGCGGCGATGCCATGCCCCCATAACGGATTTTTCTCAATCGTTGCGGATTACGCCTGCCCGAATCGCAGCGTCATAAACACAAAGCGCAACACAAAAACTGCGGCGATCGCCAGGTTGCGATCGGCACTTCGCTGGCTTTGCCCTGAAAGGTTTTGACGACCGGGTAGAAGATGAAGCCGATCGCCAGTCCTTCCGCGATCGAAAAGGTGAGCGGAATTAGAAACACGGTCAAAAAGGCGGGAATCACTTCGGCCATGTCGCCCCAGCGGATTTCGCGCACTTCCGCCAGCATCATCGCCCCGACGATCACGAGGGTGGGCGTGGTGGCGAAGGCGGGAATGGCGCTAAACAGCGGAATGAAAAACAGCGAAATCAGGAACAGCGCACCGATCACGACAGCCGTAAATCCGGTGCGTCCGCCTTCTGTCACGCCTGCGACCGACTCGACGTAGGCCGTGACGCTGGACGTGCCGAACAAGGGGCCGACCGTGCTGCCGATCGCATCCGACATCAAGGCGCGATTGGCGCGGGGCAGTTCGCCATCGGCACCGATGTAGCCCGCTCGCATTCCCACGCCTGTCAACGTGCCGATCGTGTCAAAAATGTCCACAAACAAAAAGACGAGCAGCACGGCAAACCAGTCGAGGAAGTTTCCGGCGTTGAGATTTTGCAGACCAACGATCGCCTGTCCTGCAATGTCAACGGGCAGCGGCGGAAGCGCAAAGAAGCCCTGCGGCCAAGGCGACACGCCTAAAATCCAGGCAAGTAGGGCAGTGGCGAAAATGCCGATCAGCAGTGCGCCGCGCACCTGCCGGACGATCAGGGCAGCAGTGATGAACAGGCCAGCGATCGCCATCAGGGTATTCGGCTCGGTCAAACTTCCTAAAGCAGTTTTCGCAGTTCCACCCGCAGCATCAGCAAGAATCAATCCGGCTCCGCCTTGATCGATATTGCCAGCCAAGCCGATGTAGGCGATGAACAGCCCGATTCCTGCTGCGGTCGCGTGTTTAAGCGAAGCGGGAATCGCCAGAATCAGCAGGCGGCGAATGTCGGTGAAGGTCAAAATCATGAAGACGATGCCCTGCACGAACACGCAAGAGAGGGCAAGCCGCCAATCGATTCCCAGTCCCAACACGACTCCATAGGCAAAAAAGGCGTTTGTGCCCATGCCGGGAGCCAGTCCAAACGGATAGTTGGCAAAAAAGGCCATGCAAAACGTGCCGATCGCTGCCGAAATTGCCGTTGCAAACGCAATTTGTGCAAACAAATCTTGCGGCTGATTTAAAAAGATGGCGCTCCCTAAAATGATGGGATTGACGACGAGAATATACGCCATCGTCATGAAGGTCGTGACTCCGGCCAGAACTTCGATTTTGAGATTGGTTTGATAAAAGTCAAACTGAAACCGACGGGCGATCGCGCCCTGCCAGCCGCTCTGCTCCGGCGGAGTCGGCTGGACATTTAAATCACTGCTCATTGAAAATTCCTTGCGATTCGATGCGGACTGCACCAGCGATTACAGCGTTTGATTTTACAGAAGTGGTTTGTGAAACATTGCGTTTGAAAAGAACATTTTGGGTGTCGGGTATCCGCGATCGGATGTCGGGTGTCCGCGTAGAGACGCGAGACGCGAGATCTCGCGTCTTTGTTTACGGGATGAGGAGGGGAACGACGATGTAGCCCTCGATCGCATCGCCCAGGACGAGATTGCGCTCGATTCCCCAAAACCACCAGTGCGCCGCCACATATGCGCAAATCAAGCTGTCTAGCTGGTCTTCCAAATCTTTCAAGGCTGCGCCAGTCTGGGGAATTTCCGGTAGATCGGCTGGGGTGATTTTTAGGTTCGGTTCAATCTGGGGCAGAGTTTCGAGGATGAGCGATCGCAACTTCAAAAGCTCGGCAGCGCGATCGGCCAGTCGGCCTTTTTGTATTTGAGGATGCGATCGAGGCCAAACAAATTCACGATCGCCGGATGCGGAAACACTTCGATCTGAAAGCGTCCGGGCGTTTGCGGCGCGATCGTCGGGGCATGAGCAAAGCCGCGAGCCTCCAGACTCAGGCCAAGCGCAACGGTGCGATCGGCAAACGGACGACCTAAATTCGCCGGATAGCAGCCTGCGTGATATTTGCCGAAATGTCGGTGCGTCAGGCGATCGGGCAGCCGCATTCCGGTTTCGTTGGGAATCAAGGTCGGCGCGTCAACGGCAATCAAAGCGGGCGCATCCGGTTCAGTCTGAGCATCCACCCAGGCGAGAATGTCGTCAACGGCATCTAGCCGCCGCAAATCCTTCAAGTGCAGCTTGTTTTCCTGCCAGTGCAGGCAGCAAAGGCCGCTCGGTTGCGATCGCCAGCCAAAATCAATCCCCAAAAATCGCATCATTGCTCCCACAGACGCGAGATCTCGCGTCTCTCCACGTCCCCTGCATGATCGCATTTTGCGCTTCATCAAATTCTCATCTCGATACGATTGCAATCTCGACAAGCCTGAGATACTTTATTGAGGACTTTCACCAGTCGCACCCAGATTTAAGTGGCGATCGTCCACGCAACCGTCAGAATTTCCAAGCCTGTCGCGTTTGGGGGTCAATCGGGTGCAGTTTGGTTCGCGCTGCAAGGTTTCGATCGAGGTTGACATGCAAGATTGGGAATTTCTGCTGCAAAAAGAAGGCGATCGATCGTGGCTGCCGTTGGAATCTCCGACCGTTGAGATTTTGGAAGGCCGCTATCGCGTGGTGGCACAGTCGCGCCGCGAAAATTCCACTGTTGAAATTCGGATTGTGCATCAGTCGATCGATGATAATTTGCCGAAACGTCGCCTGCAAATGCGATCGGCTCAGACGAACGATCGCGGCTTGGTCGTCGTCATGCCCTACACGCATCTTCAGCCCGGACGCTGGGAGCTTCGCGCTCAAGGCGATCTGATGGCCGACATGATGGGCGAAAGCTGGCAGGCCACTGTCGAACTTCAAGTGTTTGCCCAAGAAGCTGATTGGGAATGGCCGCAGACGCATCAACCCAATGCAGATCTCGCTCAACCTTCGCAGTTCGTCGCGGTTGCTGCCGCTGAACCGATTCAGGTCGAATCTGCGGTTGCCGTCGCGCTACAGGCTGAAGCCCGAAGATTACCAAAACCAGAAATTCCAGAACCAGAAATTCCAGAACCAGAAATTCCGGCAACCGTTGCGGAAGCGGTTCAGCGGTTTGATGAATCGGTGATCGATCGCCCCGTCGAACCCGATCGCCCCGTCGAACCCGATCGCCTTTGGGAAGCGGCTGAGGCTGTGAATGAGGCGATCGCGAAGCGCTCTCCGGAGGATATCGCCAAGCTCCCGGAGGGTATCGCGTCCTCGTTTCTTCAATTCAATCCAAGTCCGTCTCCAGAACCGAGTGACACAGCCAGCCTGGGCGAACTGCGATTGAGGCTGAGGCAAACGAGCTTCGTGGCGCGACCGGGCGATCTGCTTCAGCTACACGGACAAATCGATGCGTCTACAGCCGTCATCACTCGCGGCCTGACGATGCAGGTAATTTTGCGCGATCCGCAGCAGTCGCAAATTTTGGCTGAGGTGCGCGAACCGCTTCCGGCTCAACCGCTGCCGCTGCCGTTTGAGTGCGAAATTGAAATTCCCAGCCGCGAACAAACGCATTTGCTGCTGGGTGAACTGACCATTTTTGCAGAAACCGGGTCGATCGCAGCGCAGCTGTCGTTTACGGTGACGATCGCGATCGAGCAACTGCTGGCAACGCTCAGCGGCAATTTTCCAGATGCCGACTGGCTCCAGCCGCCGCTCCAGTTTGCCGAACCGGAACCGCCTGACTTAAATTTGTCGCTGCTCGATCTGGTTGGAACGCCGCAGCCGCCGCAGTTTCAGCCGCTTCAGCCGACCAATTCGCCTGCCATTCCGCCGCAACTGGTTCAGCCCGAACCGACCCGCGCCCCCAAACCGCTTCAGTTGCCGTTTGCCGATCGCAATCGTCCCGTCCAGCCCGTCGAGATTCAAGAAGCCCAGCGATCGACTGACTCCGAACCGCTGCCTGCGCCTGCGCCCGAAGTTGTCGAGTCGGTCGCGATTGCACCCGTCACACCCGAACCGCTGGCGATCGAAGCGGTGGATTTGCCGATCGATCTGATCATGCCGTCTGACCCGATTCGATCGCCCCTCGCACCGCCTCCTCGCTGCGAAGATGCGGCTTTTCGATCGCTCAATCTTCAGCAGCGCTTTTGGTCGCGGCTCAATTCGCTGGCCTCCGATGATGAGCTTTCCGGCTGGCTTGGTCATGCCTCTCCAAATCAATCTGAATCAAGCCGCCTGCCAGAAGCCGAAGTCGTTGCCGCGCAAGAATTTGTGGTCGAAGACGAATACCCGACCCGCTCCACGCCGTCCGCCCCGATCGATCCGCCAGAATCGATGGTGGTTCCCGAAGAAGAAGCGATTTCAGTCCCACAGCTTGAACTGCCACCGGGAGAATTAACCGCTGGTGCAGCCCTTTTACTGCGCGTCAAGCTGCCAGATGCCGCGCCGCGCATTTACGTCAAGCTGTGGCTGCGCGATGCTCAGTCGCGATCGCTGCTTGATGGCCCCCGCTGGCTGGTCGATTTCGCCCCAGACGGACACGGCAATCTGGAAGCGCGACTCGCCCTCAAAGTTCCGTTCGGCTGCGTGGAATTGCAGTTTGAGGCGATCGCCGTCGAAATGGCAACGCAGCGCGAAAGCCACAAGTCGATCGCGCTGCGTCCGGTCGTGCCGCCCGATTTATCGGTGATGTCGATCGACTTCGATTTCTAGGCACGGGGCGATCGCTTCAGAGACGCGAGATCTCCCGCCCCGATCCCCGTACAGACGCGAGATCTCGCGTCTCCTCCCCCAACCCCCCTAACCCCTCTCACCAAACCGCCCCCGCCGCTTCCGCGCTTCCATCGCTTTCTCCAGCAGATCGAGCAGTCCGGGCGCTTCTTCTTGCAAGGTCAGCAGCAGACGTTCGCCCGCTTCAAGATCGCCCGGATCTTTGCCCGTGTCCATGACGGCCTGCAAACGGGGCATCGCCATTTCGTCCACCATCTGCACTAGTCCTTGCAAACAGCGGTTGAACTGTCGCTGCGTCAGGTCGGCATCTTCCAGCGGAAACTCGATAATGGCGCGGATTTCGCCATCGGTCGGGTCGTATTCCCATTGCAGCATTTTGGTTTCCCAGGAAATGCTAAGCATCGTTTGCAAAATCGCTTCTTTGTACTCGTGGTCTTTGACGCCGCTGAGGACGCGAGGCGCAAACAGCTTGAAAAAGTCGCCGTCTTCGTCAAGCTGCACGACAATCAAAAAATCTTCGACATTTTCGACATAAACCGTTGTGACGATGCGCGATTTGTCTTCGTCGATGCGATAGTCCCAGCCGAGATCATTGAGGTAGAGCGCGATTTGGTTGAGCGTGGCAGCCATGACCGTTTCCCTAAATTCCTAGAACAGGTTGGCATATTTGAGGCGATCGAGCTAGGGGTGTCGGGTTTCGGGTTTCGGGCGTTGGGTTTCGGGCGTTGGGTGTCTACTGCTCACGGCTCACCGCTCGATCGACCTGCTCGAATAGGGCTTCGAGTGTCGAGTCGTTGTTTAGAATTACGTCGGCGCGATCGAGCTCTTTCAATCGACATTTGGCTGTCGATGCGGACGGCGATTTGGCTGGGATCAAGGCGATCGCGCTGTTTGAGGCGATCGATTTGCTGCTCTGGCGTCGATCGCACCACCCAAATTTCGGTCACAAGGTCGGTCATGCGAGCTTCAAACAAAAGCGGCACGACGAGAACCGCAGTGGTTTTTCCCTCAGCCGCAAGCGACTTGAGGCCGGAGACGAGGCGATCGCGCACAAACGGATGGATGTGCTGCTCGACCCACAAGCGTTCGGCACTGCTGCTGAAGATCACCTGCGCGAGGCGGGCGCGATCGAGGGTGCGATCGGGCTGAAGAATGCTGGCTCCATAGCGTTCAACGATTTCTGCCAGAATCGGGGAATCGAGCGCGACGGCTTCGCGAGCAAACAGATCGGCGTCTAGAATCGGCAGATTGTGAGCGATCGCGAGATAGTTTGAGAGGGTCGTTTTACCCATTCCGACGCCACCTGTGAGGCCGATGACGCGCTGGAGCAGATTGGGCGGAAGCCAATTAGCCATACCAATACGATAGGAAGAATACTATCAAAAGCTTGTATCATCTTGGCGCGATGAATCAAGCCCCGCCCATCGACTGAGGGCTTCCGTCAAGCCGATCAGCGTGTAAGTCGTTGCCTCCAGATCAACGCGCCCCAAGCAGCGCTGACAGTCTGCTGAAGTTTGGGGACCGATCGAAGCCACGATCGGCACTCTGGGTAGATTTGCCCAATCGACCAGTTTCGCAAAGCACTTCACGGTTTTGGAACTGGCAAACGTCACAATGTCGATTTGGCCTGCCATCAAAGCGGCAGCAGCGGCAGGATCGATCGATCGAGGACAGTCTGACTGATAGGCCGGAACTTCTGTGACGATCGCGCCCTGTGCCGAAAATTCCTGCATCAGCACTTGGCGGCCACCTGATTCGACACGCGGAAACAGCACCTTGAGGCCAGCCAGCGAATCGGGAAAATGGGCAATCAGCGAATCTGCGACAAAATCCGGCGGAATGAAATCCGGCTGAAGTCCTCGCTGCTGAAGGCTGGCGGCGGTTTTTTGCCCGACAACGGCAATCTTGAGGCCAGCTAAGGCGCGGACATCTTGGCCGGACTGGAAGAGACGATCGAAAAAGTAATCCACGCCATTCGTCGAGGTGAGAATCAGCCAGTCAAAACTTCTTAAGTTAGCGATCGCTGATCGAGCAGTTCCCAGCTTGAAGGCGGCGCAATTTCGATCGCAGGCATTTCGATCACGGTTGCCCCTTGCGCTTCGAGCAGCGTCGTAAACTGGCTCGACTGACCTGCCGCCCGCGTCACGAGAATGGTTTTTCCGCTTAGCGGCAAAGGAGAAGGCATCAGATAAGGCCGCAGATTTACCACCTCCCCGATGATAATCACGGCGGGCGAAAGCGATCGCCCTGCCACTGTTTGAGCAAATTGTCCGAGCGATGCGCCCAGCGTTCCCGTCCAGATTTGCTGCTGCGGCTGCGATGCCCACTGCACGATCGCCACAGGCGTTTCGGACGATCGGCCTTGGGCTTGCAGGCGATCGGTAATTTCACTCAGATGCTTTGCGCCCATCAGAATGACGATCGTATCGAGACGGGCAAGGGCAGACCAGTCGATCGCGTCCAAATCGTGAGCGCTCAAAACGGCAAAACAGCGGCTCAAGACGGGATCGGTGAGCGGAATTCCCGCCAAGAGCGGTGCAGCCAAAGCCGAAGAAATTCCGGGTACGACTTCAAATCGACAGCCCGCCTGCTGAAGCGCTTCGATCTCAGCACTCGCCCGCCCGAAATGAACGGATCGCCGCTCTTGAGCCGGACGACTTGGCGATCGCGCCATGCTCCACCAGCAGCCGATTAATCTCGGCCTGCGATGCACTCGGCATTCCGCCCCGCTTGCCCACGTCGAGCTTCAAGCAGTCCGGCGGCACGATCGAGAGCAACGCGCTATCAACCAGCGCATCGTAAATCAGGACTTCAGCCTGAGCGAGGAAGTGCTGAGCGCGGACGGTGAGATAGTGCGGATGGCCGGGGCCAGAGCCGACAAGGGCGACAAATCCCATGAGGGGGGTGAGGGGTGAGGAGATCTCGGAGAGACGCGAGATCTTGCGTCTCTCTATCCGAGGGGGCGATCGAACCGGATGCGATCGAAGATACAGCGATTTGGCGATTAAAATTCGGGCGATCGCGCTTGGTAAAAATTCAGGATGGTACACTCTTCGTAGCCATCCTACGGTTGAAACTCAAGTTTTGTGCAAAAACAGCCTTGTGCAAAAACAGCCTTGTGCAAAAAAGTGTTTTGCGAAAAAGTGTTTTGCCGTTCGATCGAGTTGCCCCTTGCGTTGAGTTCTCGACTATGGTTCCTAAAAAAGACGCTTCGGTCGTCCTTTTGGCATTACTGGTTGCTTTATCTGCCACGCCTCGATCTGCCGAGGGGCAAAATGCCGCTTCGATAATTTCACCTGTGTTTGCGTCTGCGCCTTCCAGTTTTCCTTTACCGAGCGCCGTGCCCAGCGGAACAGTTGTGCGCGTGGATGGCTCCGACAGCATGAGCGCCATCAACCAATCGCTCAAGCAAGCTTTTGAACAGCAATACGCAGGCACAACCGTTGAGCTAGCTGCTGATGGAACCGATGCCGCCTTGCGATCGCTCCTTGCGAACGACATTGATCTAGCCGCTGTGGGGCGATCGCTCACGTCCCAAGAAAAAGCGCAAGGTTTGGTCGAAACGGTCCTCAGCCGCGAAAAAATCGCGATGATCGTCAGCGCCGACAATCCCTTTGCCCAAAGCTTGACCTCGGAACAGTTCGCTCGCATCTTCCGGGGCGAAATCACCAACTGGTCGCAGGTCGGCGGCGAAAATCTGCCGATTCGCTTTCTCGATCGCCCCGACAGCAGCGACACGCGATCGGCACTGCGAAACTATCCGGTTTTTCAAGCCGCTCTCTTCCAAACGGGTCAAACAGCCACGCAGCTTGACCAAGACAGCACAGACGCGATCGCCCGCCAGCTTGGACGCGACGGCATCAGCTATGCGATCGTCTCTCAGGTGCAAGATCTGCCGAACGTCCGCATTTTGCCGATGCATGACACCTTGCCAACCGATCCGCGCTATCCGTTCTCGCAGCCGCGTGGCTACGTTTACAAAGATTCTGCCTCGCCTGCTGTGGCGGCGTTCCTGGGCTTTGCCAGTTCTGCGGCAGGTCAAGCGGCGATCGCTGCCAGCACCACTGAAGCCGCAACCGCTTCCGGCACTGCAACCACATCTGCTGATACTGCGCCTGGAGCGATCGCCCCTGCTGGCACTGCCACCCCACCTGCAACCCGCGAAGCTACATCTGCAACGGCCACCGCTCCAGCCACCGCTCCAGCCACCGCTCCAGTCACCACTGCCGCCGCCCTGCTGAGGCGGCTCCCCCACTGACCGGGCTGGCAAACAATACGGCAACTCAAACTACAGGTTTACCGGGCTGGCTGTGGCTGCTGCCGCTAGCCCTGCTGGTGGCTGGAATTTGGTGGCTGTTGCGGCGTCGGCAAGAACCGATCGACCCGCCTCCGGTTGTGCGTTCTGCTGCCCCGCCTGCCGTCCCGCCTGCTGCCCCGTCTGCCGCATCCGTTCCAACGGCTGACGATTCACCCAGTCTCGCTGCCCGTACCGAATCGATTGTTGCGTCTGACCGTGCCGCTCGATCGCCGATCGCCAACGGAACCGATGCGCCCATGCCCGACCCGGTTAATCCGCTGGGCACGGCAGCACTTGCAGGCGGAGCCATTTTTGGAGCAGGCGCGATCGCGGATGCGATGCACGAAGCCAATGCAGAAACCGAACCTGTCTTGGACGTTGCGCCCGATAGCGATGTGACTGGCGATGCTTGGGCAGATGCGCCCGGTGAAAATTTCAATCCGGTTCCGCTGGCGGATTTGGACGATCGCTCGATCGATGCGGGTGCGCCAGACGCGATCGCTGACGATCCGCTGGCTCCACCTGCGGTTGCCTTTGTGGAAGTCGATCGCGTGGAAGCTGATCCGGCGATCGCTGCATCAGCGGTTGAGCCTGTTGAGCCTGTTGAGCCTGTTGAGCCTGTTGATCCGATCGAGGTTGAGTCGGTTGCCCCGCCGATCGATCCAGTCGTTGCGGCCTCGCTGACAAATGCGATTGGCGAACCGATCGAAGCGCCAAACGTGATTCTCGCGCCCGAAACCGCAGAACTCGACGCGGCCAGATTTGCCGCTGTTGAACTGCCTGAAATGCCGCTGACGGCTCCAGAAATTCCGCCAGCGATCGAGCCTGAAATTGAACCGCAGATGGTTGAGCCGCTGCTTGAGGCCGCCAGCGTGGAAGCTGCCGTTGAGCCGTCTGGTAATGCCGTGACGCTTGCTGCAATGGGGGCAATGGGTGGACTGGGCGCGATCGCAGCGGCAAATCTGGCAAATCAATCTGCTGATCCGTCTGTGGAATCGATCGAGCCAGAAGAGATCATTCTTGACCCGTTGCCGATCGAATCAGTGGCGGATGTGGACGACCTGACGCTTGCCCCAGAATCGATCATCAAGCCGATCGATCCCGTTCCGCCCGCCCCAGATATTGTGCTGATTTCAACGGCTGACGAGGAGGCGGTGGCTTTGCCTCCTCTGGACGAACTGCCTGCCGAGCCGGAAGCCGAACTGACCGGGGATGAAACGGCGATGCTTGATGCGATCGAAGATGAAGTTGAGGATTTACCGCTGCGAGAGGAAACTGCCATGAGCGAGCCGGAGCCATCGATCGATTTGTCGGAGCAAGTAATTCTGGCAGGTGGTGCGGCTTTGGCGGCGGGCGGTATGGCGATCGTCGGTGGCGATCGCGAGCAGACGGCGATCGAGGCGGCTCGGTTTGATGTAGGTACAGATGATGACGCGATCGATTTGGCCTTGGTGGATGCCGACCTGCCGGATTTGCCGGATGGCTACGGTGAAAGCCGGATTGTCTTGATGCCCCGCGATCCGCAATGGGCGTATGCCTACTGGGACGTGCCCAACGACCACAAAGCTGCCTTACGCAATCAGGGCGGAACGCGCTTGGCCGTCCGGCTGTATGACGTGACCGATCTGGATGTGGCGACGCAGCGACCGCACAGCTTGCAGCAGTATGAATGTGACGAACTGGCTCGCGATTGGTACCTGGCGGTTCCCGTCAGCGATCGCGACTACATTGCCGAAATTGGCTATGTCACCGAGGATGGCCGCTGGCTGATGCTGGCGCGATCGGCTTCCGTCCGCGTCCCGCCCGTCTATCCGTCTGACTGGTTTGAAGACCAGTTTTTAACGGTCGAATGGGAAGAAGACTTGCAGGGCAAGACGTTCCTGGAACTGATTCCGCCAGAGCAAAAAGCCGCCAAAGCCGCCGCCGCCACCAGTTCGATCTACGGCCAGATTTATGATTTGGCGCAGTCGATCGAGCAGCGGATCGCCGGATCGCTGTTCGGCTCGATGCAGCAAGTCCCCCAAGAATCGATTAGCTCATTTGTCTTTCCTTCCGGCATGGGCGGATGGGCGGCTCCGTTTGAAATGCTGCCGCTCCCGACTCCTTCTGGCATGGGCTTATCGGGAATGGGAATGTCGGGAATCGGCATGTCAGGCATTGGGTTTTCTGCCTCAATGCCGCCGATTCGTCCGCGCCAGTTTTGGCTGGTGGCCGATGCTGAACTGATTGTCTACGGCGCAACTGAGCCGGATGCAACTGTGACGATCGGCGGTCGCCCAATCAAGCTCAACCCCGACGGCACATTCCGCTTCCAAATGTCCTTCCAAGACGGCCTGATCGACTTTCCGATCATGGCGGTCGCAGCCGACGGCGAACAAACGCGATCGATCCATATGGAATTCACCCGCGAAACGCCAGAGCGGAACACGAACACGAAGGATGAGGCGATCGATGAATGGCCTTGAGGGGTGTCGGGGGTCGGGGATCAGGTGTCGGCCAATCCGAACCGCCGCCTTCCTCCACCTTCTGCCCTCTTCCTCCTGCCTTTGCCAACACCCGACCCCGACCCCCCATGAAGCTCTCAGAATTTCTCGAAGCCTGCGAAACCCTCGGTCTGCTGCGAATGATCGTGACGAGCAGCGCGGCGGTGCTGGAAGTGCGCGGATCGATCGAAAAGCTCTTTTATGCCGAACTGCCGAAAGGCCACTACGCGAACATGCATCAGGAAGGCTTTGAGTTTCACCTGAACATGGATCGGATTACGCAGGTGAAATTTGAAACCGGGGAAGCCAAGCGCGGCAACTTCACCACTTACGCAATTCGCTTTGTGGACGATGCGGGCGAACCTGCCTTGAGCTTATTTTTGCAGTGGGGCAAGCCCGGAGAATATGCGCCCGGACAGGTTGAGGCGTGGCATTCTTTGCGCGATCGCTACGGCGAACAGTGGCAACCCGCATGATCTCCCGAATTCTCTCGATCGTCTGCGCTCTGATCGTGCTGCTGTGGAACGGCGTTGCATCTGCAAGTCCGCTCAGTGACCGACTCGCCCAATTCCCCGACTGGGACAAACCGATCGTACAGGCGGCAAAAGGCGACCTCGGCTACCCTGACTGGTTTGCGGGCGATTGGCAGGTGACAACGACGTTGATTGATTTGGCGGCTCCGATCGCGCCCGAAGTCGTCACGCCCGGATTCGAGAGCAATCGCGCCTACCTGAATCAGCCGATTCCGTTTGCCGTCCGATTCGTCAAAGCTGGCCGACAGTGGGTGTCCGATCGCGCCTACAACGGCTTGAATTTGGCAAAGGCGTATCTGGGCGATCGACCCGTCCTTGCCGTCAAAGTCGATCCCAGCAATCCGAACCGACAAATTACGATTTTGCGGGACGATCGCCAACTGGTTTCGCTCGTCACTGGACGCGCAGTAGAATCACCCAACGCCGATACGTTTCTCACCAGCGAAGTTTTTCAGCAGGAATTTCGCGGCGCACCGCAGCTTTATTTCAACACCGTCGAAACCACCACTGCCTATCAGCATTTGGCTGGAACGCCTGAGATTACCGCCGATCAGGTGACGGCGATCTATCTTTCGCCCCAAGACCCCGACTATTTCAAAGCAGGCGATCGCCCCGTCGCCCTCTACCGCTATCGCCTCGAATTCGCCAAATCTCCAGAATAAAAATTCGATCGATTTTCCCTGCCCCCCCGTAGAGACGCGAGATCTCGCGCCTCTACCCAACCCCCGACACCCTTCAT
>JAAUTJ010000052.1 GCA_012031475.1 Leptolyngbyaceae cyanobacterium SM1_3_5
CCTGGTTTCTCGCCAACATGAGCCACGAACTGCGAACGCCGCTGAACGCGATCTTAGGCTTTGCCCAACTGATGAGCCGCGATCGCACTCTCACAGCCGCCCAGCACGAATATCTCGACATCATCGGTCGCAGCGGCGAGCATCTGCTGACCTTGATCAACGACGTGCTGGAAATGTCCAAAATCGAAGCCGGACAAAGCAGCCTCAATGCAGGCGACGTGGATCTCTACCGCCTGCTCGACTCGATCGAGACGATGCTCGACCTCAAAGCCGCCTCCAAACAGCTTGAACTGATTTTCGATCGCGCCCCAGACTTGCCGCAGTTCATCCGCACAGACGAAAGCAAGCTCCGCCAAGTGCTAATCAATCTGGTCGGCAACGGCATTAAGTTTACGAAGTCCGGCAGCGTCAGGCTGAGAGTGGAGTGTCGGGTGTCGAGCGGCACTTGTGCCAGCGATGTCAGGGGTCGGCAGGAGGCAGAAGGCAGAGGGCAGAAGGTAGAGGAAGGCAGCGGTTCGGATTGGCCGACACCCGACACCCGACACCCGACACCCGATCTCCAACCCCTCGCCCTCCATTTTGAAGTCAAAGACACTGGCCCCGGCATTGCGCCCGAAGAACTCGCCAATTTGTTCGAGGCGTTTACACAAACGGAGATTGGCCGCAATTCGCAGGAAGGATCAGGTTGGGACTGCCGATTAGCCGGAATTTTGTGCAACTGATGGGCGGCGAGATTACCGTTTCCAGTACGGTCGGGGTAGGGACGGTGTTTGCATTTGAAATTGAAGTGGCGCGATCGATTCTGCCGCCGCAACTGCCCTGTCCGCGATCGGCGCATCGGGTCGTGGGCTTGGCGGCAAACCAGCCGACCTACCGCATTTTGGTCGTGGAAGATCAATGGGCAAATCGTCAGCTTTTGGTGAAGCTGCTCGAAGCGATCGGCTTTCCGGTGGAGTCTGCCCAAAACGGCCAAGAGGCGATCGCAATCTATCAGCACTGGCAGCCGCATTTGATCTGGATGGATATGCGAATGCCCGTGATGGATGGTTATGAAGCGACGCGGCAAATTAAGGCGAATCTTGCGGCTGAGCCGCCTGTGATTCTTGCATTGACGGCGAATGCGTTTGAAGAAGAGCGGCTCGTGGCGCTGTCGATCGGCTGTGATGACTTTATTCGCAAACCGTTTGAAGAAACGATCATTCTCGACAAAATGGCGGAACATCTCGGCATCCGCTACACCTATGCCGACGATTCGCCGCCCGCATCCCCCGAAGCGGCGATCGCCTCTGCCAAACCATCCCCCAATTCCGCACCCGAAGTCACCCGTGAACCGCAGCCTGCGCCGAATCCACTCCGCATTTTGCTGGCCGACGACAATGCGATGAATCAGATGGTCGCCCTGCAAATGCTGGCAGTGTTGGGCTATCAAGCCGATGCCGCCGCGAACGGAATTGAAGTACTCGAAGCGTTGCAGCAGCAGCCTTACGATCTCGTGCTGATGGACATCAAAATGCCGATCATGGATGGCTTTCGCACGGCGGAACAGATTCACCAGCTTTGCTCACATCGTCCGATCATCGTTGCCCTGACTGCCAGCACCGCCCAAAGCGACATTGACAAATGCCGCGCAGTGGGCATGGATGACTATCTGGCAAAGCCGTTTCGTCTGCAAGACCTCGCCCAACTGCTCGATCGCTATCCGCGCCGCCCGTCGATCGAGCCGCTGCTTGACCCGCAAGTGCTGCAAAACCTCCGCAGCGTCGAAGCCAGAGGCGTCCCCGGATTTGTGCGCCGGATGGTTGAAACCTTTATCGAAGTTGCACCGCGCCTGCTCAGCGACATCAACGAGGCGATCGCCCAGTTCGACAGTCGCGCTTTGGAACTCGCCGCCCATTCGCTCAAGTCGATGAGCGCCTCGCTGGGCGCAAACGCACTCGCCAAACTGTGCCAGCAGCTTGAAACGCTGGGCGAAACTGCAAACCTGACGGAAGCAGAATCGATCGCCACCGCCGTTCAGCAAGAATTCGATCGCGTCCAGCCCGCCCTGATTCAAGAGCGCGATCGATCTGTTTGACGCAATTCGGACACAGTACAGACGCGAGATCTCGCGTCTCTCCCCGATTCCCGATACCCAACACCCGACACCCCTGCTTAGCTACGACTCGTCACCGACAAGCCTTCCACAATCAGCGAAGGCGTGTAGCAAGACCCGTTCCAGTCCGCATCGCCGCCCAACTCGACCAGATTTTGAGGGCAGTGTAGACATTGCCCGCCACCCATCGTCGTCTTTGATGCGCCCGACGACCTGACCGCGATCGATCCGATAGCCCAAATCGACATTGACCGAAAAATCCGCCCGATATGCCCGCGCCGCCGCCCAGCATTTGATCGACAATCAGGCCAGAATCGATCGAGCCAATCAAATCTTCCAGCGATTTGTATCCGGGCTGAATCAGCAGGTTAAACAGTCCGGGTGTCGGATAGCTGCCGAGTCCGGGGCGAAAGCCGTTTCCGGTTGTGCCGCTGGAGAGCAAGCGTCCGACCGTGCGATCGGTGTAGAACAATTGCAAAACGCCGTCTTTGATGAACGTAATTCGCTGGGTCGGCGTGCCCTCATCATCAAACGGACAGCTAAACGGACCAGCGTCCGGCTGTTGCGAGAGCGTCAAATCCGTTGAAGTGACCAAATCGCCCAGTCGATCGCTCCAGGGCGACGCCCGTTCGATCACCTGCTTGCCGCTGATCGCCGCTTGAATCGTGTCCCACAGCATATCGGCAGCTTTGGCCGTAAACAAAATTGGGACGCGCCCGATCGGAGCGATCGTATTGGACTTTGCCCATTCCAACCGCTGCAAAATGTGCTGCGCGAGAATCTGGGGATCGAGGCGATCGCGATCGATCTGTCCATCGCCAACGCTCAAAAAGTCCTCACCGCGCACCCACTCCGCCGACTGATAGCAGCTTAGCGTCGTGTCGGTGTGGTGGCAGTCCAGCCCGCAGGAATTGACCAGGCGCGTCGTTTCCACGTCACATTCCCACTCAGACGTGCAGAGAATTTCCGGGTAAGCCTCTCGGACGATCGCGATCGCCGCTTGCCCCCATTCCAGCAGTTGCTCGACTGAAACCGCAGTCCCCAAGTCGGGATAAACAAACTGGCCGCGATCGCTCAGTTCGATCGTTTCGGACGGATTGAGTTCGCTCAGCGCCAGGGCGCGATCGACCAGCGCTTGTGGTTCAACTGCGCCATAGGCAACGGCCAAACCCGGACAGCCATTGCGCCACAGTCGCAGGGCAGTTCCTTCCGACTGTGAGCTTTCAAGCTGCTTGAGGCGGTTGGCTTCAAAAAAACTGGCCGCGCCAGCGATTGTGACTGAAAAACTTCGGCGGCTTCGGCTCCCGACTGGAGCGCGAGATCCAGCAGTTGCTCTGGCAGCGCTGCCAGGGTATCATCCAAACCCATAAGTGCAAGATGTGAGGAGGCGCGGGGCATTACAGCGTTTGTGCAAAGCGATCGATCGCGGCGGGCGATCGGATCTGGCTCATCGACCGAACTGAATGGCTTGAGCGCACACAAACTGATTCTGACCTCCCTATCTTCGGGGATCGCGGGGACATTAAGCCAGATTTAGCTCTTGCAGCAGCCAAAATCCGGCAAACGATTCGGAATTCGGGTCAGACTGGACGGCCAAGAAGTGAACGTTTTGCGCGTCGCGCTTGGCCTGCTCAAAGTTTTTCGCCTCGGTCTGCTGCGTGTCTGTCGTCAGGTTTGCCAGCACCCACGATTCGCTCGATCCCGTTTCCAGCAAGAGGCGCGGAATCGGAGCGCGATAGGAATTGCCGCCGCTTTGCGTTTCATAGCGCAAGTAGGCGACATCCAGCCCGGACATCCAGCCCGCCAGCGGCAGGGCACGAGACGAAAAGATGATCACGCCTGGAATTCGCATTTCCGCGCTCACGCCTGCCATGTCGAGCGGAAACGATTCGCCAAAGCCAATGTCCCAGTCGGGCAGATCCGCGAACGCACCCGCTTCCAGGGTGACAAACGCCCACTGCTGACCAATCAGCGCGTCGGGCAGTTGAGCCGGGTTGGGAAACGGCAGCACAACCGAGGGATTGGTGGCCTTCTCCTGATAGTTCGGCAGCGTCGGATAGTAATTTTTCTCGCGATCGTCCATCCACTGATGCAGGGCGATCGTCCGCCGACTGCCATAGACGGGAATTCCAGCATCTTCACAAGCCTTGGTGATCATGTTGGTCATCTGGCGGCGAAAGAAGCGAATTTTGTCGGGCGGACAGGGAGCCTGCGCGATCGCCGCTTCGATCGCCTGCCGCAAGCTGGCCGAATTCACCTGATTGCTGGGGCAAAACTGCGCGTAGCGAAACAGCGAATCGGTTTCGGCCTTGATGTCCAGCGGCGATTCGCAAATCAAAACTTCCCACAGCTTTTTTTGCTGCTCGTCCAAAATCGGACATGAATAAAAATCGAGTTCCCAAGTGGTTGCCATGATGAATTTGAGCGATCGCCATTTCGATCATAGGATGTCGGGTGCTTGGGAATCCGGGATCGGCCAGAGCAATTGAGTCGGGCGATCGACTGGCGGATCTTTGCTTTCGACTTTGCATGACGCCTGAAAATGCGATCGTCCGCCTCGCGATCAATAATTTGATACGTGAGAATTTCATTTTTAGGTGATGTTCACGAAACGCTGGGGCGCTGCGTTGGCAGTCTTCAGTTTTGAGGAAGTCAGCCATTGGGTTGACCGCAGCCAAAACGCAGCGATCGATCCGCTTCAATTTGATGGATGGAGTATAGCCGTTATGAAACGTAGAATTCTGAGTCGATTCGCCAGTTTGCGCGTGGTGTTGAGTGTGGCGATCGCGGTCTTGATTGGAATTGGGGTGATATCTCGAATGCAGTTGGCTCAAGCTCAATCGCCAAGCCAAGCCAGCGCAACGGTAATTGCTTGCGTCAGTCGGAGTGATGGCGCTGCCCGCATCGTCAATGCACCCACCGCCTGCCGCAGAAGTGAGCGATCGATAAGCTGGCCTAGAACAGCGCAACCTGGACCAGCGGGAACTGCTGGCCCTCCGGGTCCTCCGGGACCTGCTGGCTCTTCTGGAATTCCTGGCCTTCAAGGTTCTCCGGGACCTGCTGGTTCTCCGGGTCCTGCTGGTCCTCCGGGTCCTGCTGGTTCCGCCGCCTCACTAGATGCTCGTTTTGGTCAAAACACGAATACGGCAGCAGTGGGCAGAGGGCGAGAGTGTACGTTGGGAGAAATCATTCTATCCGCAGCTAGCGTTGCAAATGGAACTCCTGCAAATGGGCAATTGTTACCCATTGCTCCAAATACAGCACTCTTTTCGCTGTTAGGCACGTCGTATGGCGGCGATGGCGATCGAATTTTGCACTGCCAGACCTAAGGAGCGCCGCCCCAAATGGATTGACCTACAGCGTTTGTACTGAGGGGATATTTCCCGCCCGTGATTAGAACGCTGAAAGCCGCGATCGATCGGTTTGAACACACCCTAAATTATCTTTAACCTGAAGGAGAAAATAGGCGATTTCTGATGCGCTCTTCAATAGTTTGCCGACATTTGATACTCCACACCCGACACCTGATACCCTGAAAACGAGTTCCTTTCACCTCAAAGCGATGAATTCTAGCAATCCGGTTTTTCCTGTCGGTTGGCTGCGCGATCATGCCGTGCTGATTGACCAGACGCGCCTGCCTGAAGAATATGATGTCGTCCAGATTAGCCGCTGCGACGATATGGCCGAGGCGATTCGGACAATGATTGTGCGGGGCGCTCCAGCGATCGGAGTGGCGGCGGCTTACGGCATGTATTTGGGGGCGCGAGAAATTCAAACGGGCGATCGCGACGAATTCCTCAGCCAGCTTGAAAGCGTGGCGCAAAAACTGCGGCAGACGCGCCCGACTGCGGTGAATTTGTTTTGGGCGATCGATCGAATGCTCAAAACCGCTCGGCAAACGCTCGGTTCAGTCGCATCTTTGCAGGAGACCCTTCTGGCAACCGCGCAGGCAATGCAGGAAGACGATTTGAATACCTGTCGGGCGATCGGAGATCACGGGTTGGCTGCTTTGCCGCAGTCGCCCGATCGCCTCCGCCTTCTCACGCACTGCAACGCGGGCGCACTGGCAACAGCAGGATATGGCACGGCGTTGGGCGTGGTGCGATCGGCTTGGCGCGAAAATCGGCTCGATCGCGTCTATGCAGATGAAACCAGGCCGCGCTTGCAGGGGGCAAAGCTGACGGCGTGGGAACTGGTGCAGGAAAACATTCCCGTGACGCTGATCACCGACAGCATGGCAGCGCACTGTATGCGGCAGGGGTTGATCGATGCGGTCGTCGTGGGAGCCGATCGCATTGCGAGCGAATGGCGATACGGCGAATAAAATCGGCACTTACAGTTTGGCGATCGTGGCTCAGGCGCACCAGATTCCGTTTTTGTGGCGGCTCCACTTTCCACTGTGGATTTTAACTTGCCAGATGGCAGCGGCATTCCGATCGAGGAGCGCGATCCGATCGAGGTTTATCAGATTGGCGAGACGCGGATTTGTCCGATCGGAGTGGAGTTTTATAATCCGGCTTTTGATGTGACGCCTGCGGATTTGATTACGGCGATTATTACGGAGCGGGGGGCAGTCAGGCCGGAGGAGCTTCAGCAGCAGGTGAAGCTGGCAGTCTAGCGATCGATTTTCGGAATGGAGGTGAGCGACCGCTCTTTGTGTAGTAATGTGCGCCACCTCCAAGCCGTCCGCGACCCTCATTCCCAAACCGCTGCCTTTTCCCGCTGCCTTTTCCCTCTGCCCTCTGCCAACACCCATCCACCCATCCACCCAAAACCTCGCTTAAATAAAGAGGTCGCATTCATTTCTGCTCGTGATAACTGCTCCTGCTTGGGCTGGATCGATCGCTCAGCCTGCCAACGAATTTCCCCTAACTGCGCTGCCAATTTTATCAGGTCAGGTTCCTCCGGGATTGCGCGGCTCGCTCTACCGCAATGGGCCGGGGCGGTTGGGACGCGGGGGGATGTCGGTCGGGCACTGGTTTGATGGGGATGGGGCAATTTTGGCGGTGCATTTTGGCGAAGCGGGGGCGCAGGCGACCTATCGCTATGTGCAGACTTCGGGGTATCTGGCCGAATCGGAGGCGGGCGAGTTGCTGTATGGCAACTATGGGATGAAGGCTCCGGGGGCGTTTTGGAATCAGTGGTTGCGATCGATCAAAAATGTCGCCAATACCTCGGTGATTGCGCTGGACGATCGCCTGCTCGCGCTGTGGGAAGGCGGCAATCCTCATGCGATCGATCTGCACAGCCTCAAGACGATCGGCGTGGATAATCTGGACGGTTTGGAACCGACTTGGGGCTATTCCGCCCATCCGAAGGCAGGATTCGCAGACGGGTGAGTGGTTCAATTTTGGGGTCAGTCCCGGCGTGAATGCGGTTTTGCATCTCTATCGCAGTGCGCCGACTGGGAAAATTTTGCAGCAGGGTGAAATCACGCTGGACGGTGTGCCCTTGGTGCATGATTTCGCGATCGCAGGCTCTTATCTCGTCTTCTGTGTGCCGCCCGTCCGCCTCAACGCGATTCCCGTTCTGCTGGGCATGAGCAGCTTCAGCGATGCGCTGGAGTGGAAGCCAAATTTGGGGACGCAAATTCTCGTGGTCGATCGCCACACGCTCACCCTCGTCAGCCGCAGTGAAGCGCCCGCCTGGTATCAGTGGCATTTTGGTCATGCCGAGATCGATCGCGACGGACAGATCGCCCTGACGATGGTGCGCTACGCCGACTTTGCCACCAATCAATATTTGAAGGAAGTGGCAACCGGGGAAACGCATACGAAAGCAGTGGGAACTTTTTGGCGGCTGCGGATCGATCCGCATACGGGCAAGCTCAGATCGCAAGAAGTCCTGCTCGATCGCCCCTGCGAATTTCCCGTCACGCAAATCGCCGCCAATGCCGATCCGCTCACCTATTTGACCGTGCATCGATCGATCGCAGATGTGCAGCGCGATGTGTATGGCTGCATCGGACGGCTGAATTTGCGTACAGGCGAACTGGTCGAGGCGGACTGCGGCGAAAATCGCTATCCCAGCGAGGCGCTGTTTGCCGCTGATGCGATCGCGCAGCGCTCCCGGAACGGTATCGATCCCGCTCAAACCTGGGTGCTGAGCTTGGTATACGACGTCGAGCCGACCAAAGTGAAGTGTGGATTTGGAAGGGCGATCGCTTGGCAGATGAACCAATTTGCCGCCTCGGACTGCCGGAAAAAATTCCTCTTGGCTTTCACGGAACTTGGCAGCCTAATTGAGCGTCACACATGAAGTTCGCAACAAGAAGTAAGAGCGATCGATGAAGACTGTGTGAGCGAAACCGGAAGATTACTGTATTCGATAGCACAACTGTTCTTCGATAGATCGGCTTAAACTTTAAGAAATAATTAGCTTTAGGTCGATAGTCGTTGGTGACAAGGGGTGACGGTCGCATGGATTCCTCAAATGCTTTTTCGCAGAGCCGTGCTGAAGCGGAAAGTGCCGCTGCTTCCTCAGACTGCTTTGGCACAAATGATTGCTTCAGCACCCGTTCGGCAGCGTTGACGCCGCTGCTGAGAATTTTGGGCACGATTCCCCCGGAGCGAGTCGGCCTAAATGGAGAATACGACCACAGCGGCCTTGCCAAGCGCGTTTCTCGCCTGCTCAATGAACAGTTCCAGCCTGCTGAAGTTGCCCACCTGCGTATCTCCCAGCGCGGAACCGTCGTGGTCATCGTTGGCAAAATTGCCAGCCCGCGCTTGATGGCGCGTTTGGTCAGCGTTGTGCTTGATGTGCGGGGCGCAGCCGATGTCGAGATCAACGGCGACAGCATGATTCGCTCCCTATGCGTCTCCGCGATCGAGCCGGACTACGAAATTTCCTCACAGTCGTTCGCCTATTGATTGGGTGTCGGGTGTCGGCGATACCTGGTTTCCCTCTCGATTGCCACAGAAGAACGGCTCGGAGCCTTCTGCCCTCTGCCCTCTACCTCCTGCCGACCCCCGATCCCCGACCCCCGACACCCCCTGCCGGACATCGCGACCCCAAAGGTACGGTTCTAAGCTGTCCGTCGATCGAGTTCTCCCGGTATCTTCATAGATATCGAGCCGTTCTGCGCGATCGCGCAATTTGCTGTGTACAAGTGGTATTTGCCAACGCTAAGTGAACTGATCGAGCAAAGCGAACCGCTGTCGATCGCCGTCAAGCCTGCGATCGCGCAGCAGGTGCAGGCCGAACGCCGCTGGTATAGCGCGATCGCCGCTCTGCATATCTTGCTGCAAGAAACGCAGGAAGCGGGAATTTTGCTGGCTGGTCCCGTCCCCGTGCTGGAACAGTCCGACCTGCTCGATCGCCTCTCGTGCTGGACATTCACGCCAGAGCCGCTGTTGGCGTCCTGGATGCCGTTTTTGCCGCCCGCCGATCGCTGCTCAGAGGCCGCCGCCACTGCTTCAACGCTGCCGCTACTGCCGAACGATCCCCAAGCGGGCGAACAGTTTTGCATGATTCTGACGCCCAGTTTCAGCGTAGCGCTGGCCTTTGGGGAGGGTGTGACGAATGTGCCCGCTTTCCGCTTTTCGTTTGACCCGGAAGTCGTCTGGCAGGCGTGGCGATCGCTCCGGTCGCGCCTCCTGCTTACCCAGCCGCAAAGCGTCAGCCGTCTCGATCTGCTGGTCGATCAGTTTCCGCCGATCGCGCCTGACTATCGCTTGGTGACGCGCTTTAGCCATCTGCTGCTCACGAGTTTACCGGATGCAACCGAGTGGGGAATCGCCTCCAGCACCCGCCGCTTCGCCTGCCGAAACAACCCCCGATCCGCTCAAATCCGCTGCCGATGTTGAACTGTTGCAGGCGATCGCGCATGAAGTCCGCACACCGCTCGCCACGATTCGCACCTTGACTCGCCTCTTACTAAAGCGGCAAGACCTCAGCCCGGATGTGATCAAGCGGCTGAAGCTGATCGATCAAGAATGCACCAAGCAAATCGATCGCTTTGGCTTGATTTTCCGCGCGGTTGAACTGGAAACTACGCCGCATAAGCGATCGATCGCACCTTTAGGAGCCATTTCGCTGACGCAGGTGTTTGAGCAAAATATCTCCCGCTGGCAGCAAACCGCCACCCAGCGCGGCCTGACGCTCGATGTTTCGCTGCCGCAAAAGCTGCCTCTTGTCGTCAGTGATTCCTCAATGCTCGATCAGGTGTTGACTGGGCTGATCGATCGCATCACGCAGATGCAGCCGCCCGGAGGCCACATTCACCTGGAAGCGACCTTGGCCGGACATCAACTGAAGCTGCAATTTCACTCGCAGCCCGATGTTGCCACCTGCAACGGCAAATCGAAGTGGACACCCGCGCTTAAATCGATCGGTCAACTGCTGATGTTTCAGCCGGAAACCGGAAATCTCAGCCTCAACCTCAGCGTCACCAAAAATCTGTTTCAGGCGTTGGGCGGCAAGCTGATCGTCCGCGAGCGTCCGCAGCAGGGCGAAGTGATGACGATCTTTTTGCCGCTGGAAACCCGCCGGATTGAGGAATAAGCGCGGTCAGTCGGTCAGTAACGGTAAGCCGCTCGATCGCAACCCCTCAAACACAGCATCCAGCTTCGCTTCCGGCGGCACAAAGACAACAAATCCATCACGTCCTCTGGTCAGCAAAACGCGATAGCTGTTCAGCCGCAGCCTGAGCGGGTCGCGCACGTTTTTCTGCCGAGAACTTGTCCGCCACTGGCCTTCGCGCCACAGCAAATCATCGCCCCAGCCAACGATCGCAAAATCCACCTCCAACCCCTGACAGGCAAACTCCGTCGCGACGCTATCGAGCGCACAGCAGGACAAAGGCGAATCCGGCGGATCGATGTACCACTGTCCGACTTTCAGCCGTTGCGTGGACAAATAGTCGTTGGCGATGCCGTGATTCGGGAGATTGCGGGCGCGAGAAGACGCCAGCAGGCCATAGCGCTTGTCGGGCTGGGCAGCGTAGCGATCGCGGCAGTACGCCTTTGCCACCGCCAAATCTCTGGTCAGATAAGCGTTATATCCAGTTGCGTCTAGTCGCGGCAGGGTTGCGGCAGCAGCAGTCAGGTCGCCCGTCAGTAGTTGCGCCACCCAAGTTTGCAGATCTTGGGCGAGATGGGTACGCAAGGAAGTCGTGAGATTAAACAGATCGTCCGTATGAAGACGCTCCGTCGTCACAGCGGTAAAGTAGTCCGTTTGCTGCGGCGCACAGTGAACTTGCCAAGGCGAAGTAGCCGCTTCCAGCGCAGAATTCCACTGCTCTATGCCTTCTTCTTCGCCCACATGAATTTCCTGTCCTTCTCCAATCAACCCCAAGACCACACACCAGTCTGGAGTGCGTTCGGCAATTCGCAAAACCGCTCCCGCCGCCGCACTGGTGATGCCGTATTTTTCTGCCATGCGATCGGCATCCCAAGCCCGTTGCGCTTCGTCAAACACGATAATTTGTTCGCGAGGCGCTTTTTGTTTCCGAGCTTCGTGATCGAGGTAAAAATTGCGAATTGACTGCACAAAAACGCGGCTTTTCAGCGCATATTGCAAAACAGTAATCAGCGGCGCATTTCCAGAGAGAAACACGGCTTTTTGATCGATCGAAGTCTGATAAACAAACTGAAGTCCAACTAGCGTTTTTCCCGCTCCCGGTACGCCCGTCATCAAAACCAAATGCCGCTCTTGATTGGCTTGAGCGCGATCGACCACTCCATTCAAATATGCAATCAAATCAGGAATTCTGGCACTGTGAGCGCGTTTGATATTCGGCAGCGGTTCCTGCTCAAAAATTAATTTTGCCGCCTGAACGATCGTCGGCAACGGTTCATAGTTTGCCTGCACCCAAGCTTGCGGATCGATATCACTTCGGGGCGACCCGATCGCACCTTTCCCATCCAAATTCTTCAGAAACTCTGCAATTTCATTTGGATTGAGAATCAAAATTTCGCCGCGCTGTTCACTGGGCTTTTGGCGACGAGTCGGCACAACGATCGCCTGAATTGGATAGTCCGCTGACTGGCTGTGATACTGATTGAGATCTCTGGCATAAGCCGCCACCTGATCCAAATCTGCCGAGCTTGCGGTTGACTTTTGCTTAAACTCAAAAACCAAAATTCGATCGCCCGCCAGCAACACTAAATCCGGTCGCCGTCCGCCTTCGCGGGGCAGTTCATATTCAAAAATCAGCGTCCAATTTGCTTCACGAGAATCGCTCATTTGCGATCGCAAAATCTGAAGCAAATCTTGCCACGCCTGCTGCTGCGTCGCCGTCGATCGTTGTCGATAAAGCTGCTGATAATTCGTTTCGATCGCCGCCAGCCAGTCGGCTTCGATCGTGTCGAGAAACTGCGCGATCGTGCCCATCCAGCCGTAGGGCAACATTTGAAGAGGAAGCTGATTCATACCAGCAGTGTGCCGATCGATCGCCAATCTTGGCATCTATCGATCAGCCACTTTGCTTTAGCCCGGAGCAAGCCTGACCAGCATGATTAGCTGATCGATCGCATTTTCCAGCATGGCAAGCCAGCGATCGCTATCCTCAAGCCGTTTGGCGCGGGCTTGCTGTTCCAGGGCAGCCGCCGCCGTCTGAATCGAGGTTGCACCAACGTTGGCGCTTTGCACCTTTGATGTGGTGAGCGTCGCGCTCGATCTGCCAAAAATCTTCCTGCGCGATCGCCTGCTTCAGATGAGCAAGATAGGCACTGCTGTCTTCCGCAAACACTTGCAGCAGTTCCCATTCAAATTCGGTGCTGTCGTCTGAAAGCCGATGCAAATGCTCCCAGTCAATTTGCTGCCGCAGGGCATCAAGATCAGGCGGCTGACTTGAGGGTGCGGCATTGGGCGGGTGGGTAGATTCCTGCCAAGCGCGGGGGGTTGGGCGCGAAGCAGGATGATTATTTTCGGTCATCCCAGTAGCGATCGCCTGCGTTTGGTTTCGTTTAGCGGTCATTTCACGATCGTAAGCGGCCACTAGAAACCTTGCTGCTGGCGCATAGGCAATTTGGCAACAGCAAATTTGTAGGGTTTCTCTGAGCGTTCCCAAAGCACTAAGGCAACAAACGCTCCGATCGCAAAATTTCTCAGATCTTTACACGCTTTTTCGGTTTTGTCAGGTTCTCTAAACAAAACCACCGAATAATTCAGCTAAATGGCTGAACAGCGCGATCGGCTCAGTCAGCGGATTGACAAATTAAGCGGTTTATTTGACGATCGCCTCAAACTGCTTTTCCCAAGCAGTCTGATTGCCTCTGGCGACCTGGACGATCGGTGACAGAGCAATGATTTGGCAGACCGCCCAGTTGACAAACGACATCGGAAAGCGCATCGGGCGAGCAATATCGAGAAACAGCACAACGCGATAGTCGTCCGTTTCGTTCCAACCTTCGTGTGGAAAGGTGTCGTCAAAAATCAAACTCTTGCCTTCTTCCCAGTACGCCATTTCGTCGTTAATCGAGATGCGACAGGCAGTTTTAGGTTCAGGAACTTTCAAACCTAAGTGATAGCGAATTAGGCCTTTATGCTTGCCGCAATGTTCAGGAATATGCTTTCCGGGAGCCAGAATTGAGAAGAAAGCCACCTTGAGACCGGGAATTTTTCCTAATAGCTTGGTGGTCTCCGGGCACTGATTGCAATTGTGTTTCGATCGAAAGCCAAACGCGCAAAAGAAATAGGTCTTCCAGCGATCGTCACCCGCAATTTTGCTTTGACGTGGCGAAATATCCTGGAAGTTTGGTAGATCCTTGGCATGAGGCATGATGCGATCGAGTTCGGCACGAATGACGTGCCAGTTAGCTTCGAGGTCTTTTGCCCAAGGAAACTGGTCAACTGTGAAAAAAGTGGAGTTGCCGACTTTGGAGTAGTGCGGCACTTGTGCTTGTAGAAAGTCAATCGCTTGACGAATCAGTTTCATGAACGATTAATCAATTCAAACTATCAACAATGACGACAAACAGAAAAATAACAATAGCCGGAAGATGACAGCCGCAGCCGCCTTGCTCTAAATTGCACTGCGGCTTGCTGAAGAAAATTTTAGAGCCGAACGTGCTAGCGATCTTGTGACAGCAGCGGACGCACCACCAAAAAATCCGGCACCAAAGGCGGTAATCACGATCGCCGTAATAA
>JAAUTJ010000053.1 GCA_012031475.1 Leptolyngbyaceae cyanobacterium SM1_3_5
AGGACATGACCAGCATAGACAGAACTGACGCACTTGGGAGCCAGGAATCAATTCCAAAGCTCAAAGCGAAAGTCACAAAACTGACTCAGCCTGTCAAACGAACCCATTTGAATGGGTTTAAGCTTTTGAGCCGGAACTTTAGTTCACGGCTTCTGCGTAAGTTCTGCAAGACACAAAAACGGGACAGAAAAGCCTGTCCCGCTGGTTTCTCTTCGTGGTGTGGTGAGGAGAAATCTGTTTATTCGGTCGGCACGGGATAGGCACCCGGACGCACATCGATCGATTGGTCTTGGCCGTTGCGCCGAATCGCGATCGACACATTGCCGCCGACCTGACTGGTTTCGACGATGCGCTGCACCTCTTCCGATCGCGCGATCGCCTCGCCGTTCACCTGCCGAATCACGTCTCCGGCTTGCAGTCCGGCTTGGGCGGCGGGCGAATTGGGCACGACGCGAGCAATCAAGACGCCTTGATCTTCGGTGACGTTGAGATTGCGATCGGGATCGCGGTTGATTTCTTCCCTCAGATCGGGCGAAAGCGTCACCATCTCGACGCCCAAGTAGGGATGTTCGGCTCTGCCACTGGTTTCAAGCTGCTGGGCGATCCGCTCGATCGTGTTGGTGGGAATCGCAAAGCCAATGCCCTGAGCATCCGCCCGAATCGCCGTGTTCATGCCGATCACCTGGCCGCGCTGGTTGAGCAGCGGGCCACCAGAGTTGCCCGGATTAATCGCCGCATCGGTTTGGATGAAGGCAACGCGGCGATCGGGGACGCCGACCTGACCGCTCGATCGACCTGTCGCGCTGACGATTCCGGCTGTCACCGTATTGTCCAGCCCCAAGGGATTGCCGATCGCGATCGCCCATTCGCCCGGACGCACCTGCTCGGAATCGCTCATTTGCACAGTCGGCAAATCGTTCGCCTCGATTTTCACAACGGCGACATCCGTCAGCGGATCTGCACCCACCACGCGGCCTTCAGAGCTGCGTCCGTCTCGCAGCGTGACGCGGACAGTATCCGCTCCATCCACGACATGAGCGTTGGTGAAGATCCGTCCGTCTTCGGAGACGATGAAGCCGGAGCCAACGCCGCGCTGGACGCGCTCGGGGGGCAGATTAGGCTGGTTGCCAAAGAAGCGGCGCAAACGCGGATCGCGCAGGGCATCAGGCACTTGGGCTTGTACGGTGCGCGTGGCGTTGATGCGGACAACCGCAGGTCCCACCCGATCGACCACGCTCGTCACAAAGTTGGGATCAGCCTGGGGCACGATCGCAGGCGGAACCTGAGCGAGCGCCGCATCCGAAATCGATCGCAGCGGTGAATTCGGACTCCAAGCCAGGTAAGAGCCGCCTGTTGCCAGACCTGCACTCAGCAAGGCCAGCGAAACAAACTGAGCAGAACGATTTTGAGAATGTGAAGTCATTGCAGTGGCGATCGAAGAAAAATCGTGAAGGGATGGGTTGGATATTGACTAATCTATCGATCGGATTTGTCGCTGATGTGACGGCAAGGCTACAGCTTGACGACAGTTTGAAAACAGGAAATTCACGCAAAAAAAGGGGCGCTACGACGGTAGAACCCCTTTTTGGTCAGCGGATTGCGATCGAGATTAGAGGCGACGCAAATCCGTGTAGTTCGTCAGCAAATCGTCTGAAGAAAGCGTGTCGCCTTCAGCCTGCGGCGTCCACAGGACTTCAACGGCCATCAGCTTTTCACTGTTGACGGCTCCCAAGGCGCTGAGGGCACGGCGGGCATCATCCACACCGTTGATGGCGGGAAGCTGAAGCTTGCCTTGAGCAGCAACGAGGAGCGTCACGACGATGAATTCACCTGGCTCGTTCGATTGAACCAAAGCACCACCCGCAGCGGGCAAGGTTCCGGCAGCGGCAGCACCGCGCAACTGGCTGTTGTAGTTCGTCACGGTTTCTTCCGCGAACTTACTGCGCTCTGCAAGGGCGAGGCGGTTGAACTGAAGCTCAGCGGCTTCGAGGCGGGCTTGCTGCGTTTCGCCTCCGGCATACACCCAGTATTCCGGGTGACGCAGCAGGGAAAGCGTGGTTTCTTGCAGCAGTTGCGTCAAGCCTGCGCTGGTGCTGGTGTCGGCAGTTTGAGCCAGTCGATCGAGATCCGTCTGGAGCGATCGCGCTTCTGACAGCAGGCCAACCTGAATTCTTGCCACCGAAACGGCAGGAGACTCGTAGCTGCTGCCCTCAATGCCATCGTTACCGACGGCGCTGCGGAAGCTGCGAACCAGGAATCCGGCGATCGACAGGAAAATCAAGATCGAGAACAGGCCACCAAAGCCACCGCCCACGCCGAAGAACGGCAGGAGGAACGGAAAGCCAAAGCCACCACCCGGATAGCCGTAGCTGGGACGATAGCCGTAGCCATAGCCACCACCGCCGCCCGGAGGCGCGTAGGTGCGCGAAGGCGGAGAATAGGTGCGGGTCGGGGCGCGGAAGCTGCCGCCGCCAATCCGACCACCGCTGCGGGCTGCCAGTGCGCCATCGGCATGACCAAAGACCAGCACGATCGCCAGCGTCACGGCCAGGAAGGGCTTCAGCAGCGGTTTGATTTGTTTGAGAAGTTTGTGCATTGTAAATGCCTCATCGCGAAGGGCGATCGCTAACCAGTCCCCCGATCGCGATCGCTTTGTTAATAATCGTTACATTCAAACCACTTCTCTACTTTATCGCCTTCTTTGGCTGAGCAGAAGCGCACCAAGGGCGGATTTTAACCAGATAACCGTACCGAGGAGGGCGATCGCTTACCCCATCCGGTAGGCGTTGGGCGTGAGGCCGACCCATTTTTGAAACTGCTTGTTGAGGTGCGTCTGGTTAGAAAATCCGCAGGCCAGCGCGACATCCGCGATCGCCATTTCGCGGTTTTTGAGCAGCATCTTAGCGCGTTCGACTCGCTGCCAAATCACATATTGCCAGGGAGAAACGCCGATCGACTGCTTAAAAAGCTTACAGAAATGATATTGACTCATGCTCAGTTCAGCCGCGATCGCTTCGAGGCTCAACTGGCCTGCCAAATTTGCCTGGATAAATTCAAGAGCGCATTGCAGCTTTTTAGCCGATAGTCCGCCTTCATAAACTCGCATCGGTGAAACGGCGCAATAGTGGCGCAGCAGATGAATAGCAAATAAATTCGCGAGCGATTCTGCATAAAGTTCACCGCAAAGGCCATTTGTATTCATTTCGCCTAGAAAAGCATGGGCGATCGCTTCAAGCTGCGGATCACGTTTTAGAAGAACGCTGTGCAGTTCAAGCTGGCTAGAACTTACGCATTCATCATGTAGCGGCAGTTTGAGTCAAAATATCAGGATTCATCATAAAAGCTAGCCCTTCGCCCGCAGTTTCCCAAGCCCAAACTGCTGGAATTCCAGCAGGCAGTAAGAAAAAATCGCCAACCTGAATTGCGCCTTCATACAACCCGCCATCAAACTGATTCACCTGACGAGAACCATATCTGAGATTGAGACAAAGAAAGTGCTGTGAACTCGGCGCAGTTTCAATTTCACTGGGCGATGTGACCGTATGCGTTATGGTTAAGCCGCCTGTTTGAATCGATCGCCCTGAGCAGAGTTGGTCAGTCACGTCGCTCAGGTTAAGCGCGGATTGTCGATCGGATGGTGAACTTGGTTCGGAGAGATCGCGCTGCATCACAGTTCCTCTTTCGATCGATATTCAAGCTACTGTTATCAGAATTTATCGCAGCCTTGCGGGTTTCAGGGTTACCAATTTGACTAGGAACAGAATAGAAATTGCTGATGGTATGCCTGCGATCGCTGCGATGAGCCATCTCCATTTTCACAAGATTGGAATACCGTTTCGCAAGAATTGAAAAGACTGCTGGAGTTGGTGTGCAGTAAAGTGAAGCACAGTTGTTTCGACATGCGCCCGCATCGTTAGCCGCAAGGAGAAATTTACCTATGCTGAAGATATCTATGCTGAAGAAAAGTCAACGATTGGGAATTGCGCTGGCAAAATCGCTCATGCTCAGCGTTGTCTTGTGGTTCAGTTTGGCCGCGCCCGATTTTGCGAATGCCGCCCCAAGCCAATCAACAGTATCGCTCGATACGATCGATCGCGAATTAGTCAATGTTGTTACCGTTTATCCGACTGATTCAAAAACTCAAGATCAAGTGCTTTCCAAGCTTGCCGCCGCAGAATCCGCAGCCTTTTCAAAAACTCCGGGATTTGTGGATGCCTCAATTTTGAAAGCTCAAGATGGTTCCCAGGTGATTGCTTTATCTCAATGGAAAGGCAAAGATTTATCAGATTTCCAAGCTTACGCTCAAGAGCATGTTTTGAATGTTGATGACAATCAAACTCCTCAATCATTTGCTTGCCAGGTTCAGCACACCGAAGCCAGAGCAGGATCGCCAAACTTTGCGGCGGAAGATGTGATTATGTTTAGCCAGTTCAAGATGAAGCCCGACCAAAAGCAATCTGATTTGGCAATGATCATCACTCAGGAAATGCCGGGAGTGCTGCAAATGGTTTCTGGGTTGCAGTGGGCGGCAATGTGTCCGAGTACCGACCAATCCACGATCGCTCTGATTGCCCGCTGGAATAGCCGCGATGACTTTACATCGCTCGGCCAAAAGCCCGGATTCGACCAGGAAACGAACTACTGGCAAGCCTACGCAAACAATGAACACGGGCTATATGACGTCGCGCAAGTGATTCGTTAAATTCTCAATTTGAGCATCTTGAAAATTGCGATCGCCTGCTTTGTAACGGCTAGGCGATCGCAATTTTTCGAGTGTTAGCCGCGATCGAGTCTCAATCAAGCAACCTGAACGGGTTACTTCTTGGCGCGGCCTGCGGTTGCATCCACCGCTTCAATTTGCGACAGGCGGAAGGTGACGAGCTTATCCCAGTTGCCGCCTTCAAACAAAACGGCAGCTTTGCCGTCGCTGATGCGCTGCACCAGTCCTTGAAAGGCGTAGTAAGTATCGTTGACATCCGTGACGCGGACGGCAGCACCGGGAAGAATCATGGTGAATTTGCGGTTAGGGTTCGTTTTTCAGCTTAGAGCATTCCCAAGCGGAGAGCGATTAGAATTTCAGGCGTTGACGATAGTTGTAGACCGATTCGACCAGCCCGATCGCCACGAAATTCGTCAGCAGCGCCGATCGCCCGTAGCTCAGCCAGGGCAAGGGAATTCCGGTAATCGGTGCGAGGCCGATCGTCATGCCGATGTTCACCAAGACCTGAAACACAATCATCGTCAAAACGCCGATCGCCAGCAGCGATCCAAAATTATCTTTCGCGTTCTGGGCGATGATCACCAGCCGCAGACAGATTAGCCAAAACGCAATCAAAACGGCAAACGTGCCGACAAAGCCGAGTTCTTCCCCGATCGCAGAAAAGATAAAGTCGGTGTGCTGTTCAGGAATGAAGCTCAGTTGCGTCTGTGTCCCGTTGTTCAGCCCGCGTCCCCACAGGCCACCCGCCCCGATCGCAATCCGCGACTGAATCAGGTGATAGCCACCACCGAGCGGGTCTTTATCGGGATTCAAAAACAGCAGCAGGCGGTCTTTCTGATAGTCCTTGAGAAATCCCCAGGCAATTTGACCGAGTTTCCCGGAAACCAAATTGACGACAGCCGCGCCCAGCGCTCCGTAGATCGGCCAGGGCAGCGATCGCCAGCCGATGAACGTGATCAGCGCAACCCAGGCAAACCAGGCGGGCAGATAGACGTTAAACGAAATCGCGGCAACCAATGGCGAAATCAGCAGCAGCAGCCAGCCCGGATTGGCGTTTGCCCAATAGAGCATCCCCAGCACGATCGCGCCAAACACAAGTGAGGTTCCCAAATCCGGCTGGAGGAAGACGAGTGCCCAAGGAACAGCCGCGATCGCCAAGATTTTGATCATGTCGAACAGCGTCGAAGCCGTCCGCTCTTGCAGCAGGCTTGCCAGCGTCACGATCAAGCCGACTTTGGCAAATTCCGAAGGTTGCACGTTGAAGCCGCCGATCGTCAGCCAGCTTTGCGCTCCGTTTGCGCTCGTTCCCAGGAAAATCACAATCAGCAGCGAAATGTTCGTGACGGCATAGACGACCCAGCGCCACTGAATCAGCAGTTCATAGCGCCAGCGCGACAGGGCGATCGAAATCACCAGGCCGATCGCGCCCATTGCCAAATGCTGCCACCAGTAATCGACCAAGCCGCCGTGAAGCTGCGTACTGCGAATCGCCACGCTGCCATAACGGTGAGCAGCACGGGCAGCAGAAACAGCCAGGGGTCGGTCTCTTGCCAGGGTGCAAACAGGGACTTCCAGTTGAAGCGAGCGATCGACTTGTTCAGCATGAAGTTCGGGCGAGGTAAATCGTTTTTGATCCTAACTGGATTTACGGCAATGGCAACGGGGAATCCGTTGAGAATGGGTGTCGGGTGTCGGGTGTCGGCAGGAAAGACCAGCAGATTCTAGAGTGTGGCTTAAAGCGTTGGAAGCCCTGACACAAGTGGAAACCCGACCCGCTCAAAGTCCCTACTCGTGGGGATTTGAGGGGCAACCAAACCGCAACGCAAGCAGAAGTCTTAAAGCACGTCCTAGCCGAGGGCAGCGATCGAGACGCGAGCGGCGATCTGCTGAGCAACGGCTGTCAGCGCTTTGGCTGAGGCGGAGTCGGGCTGATCCATGACGACGGGAATTCCGGCATCGCCGCCTTCGCGCAAGGCCATTTCGATCGGGACGCGACCGAGCAGCGGCAGGCCAAGCTCTTTCGAGGTGCGTTCGCCGCCACCTGATCCGAAGATGTCGTATTGGCGATCGGGCATGTCCGGCGGCACAAAGTAGCTCATGTTCTCGACAATGCCCAAGACCGGAACATTCATATTTTGGAACATTCGCAGGCCGCGACGGGCATCTTGCAGGGCGACGGTTTGCGGCGTGGTGACGATGACGGCACCTGCGAGCGGCACGGCTTGAATTAGAGTAAGCTGTGCGTCTCCGGTTCCGGGCGGCATATCGACCAGCAAATAATCGAGTTCGCCCCACATCACCTTGTAGAGAAACTGACGGATGCGAGCGTCAAGCATGGGGCCGCGCCACGAAACGGGCTGGTCGGGATTGATCAAAAAGCCCATCGAGACGAGCTTGACGCCATAATTGAAGGCGGGTTCAAGCAGTTCACCTTGCGGCGTGTTTTGCACCATGACGGGGGCATTGCTCAAGCCCAGCATAGTCGGCGTGTTGGGACCATAAATATCCGCATCAAGCAGGCCAACTTTGGCTCCGGCTTGGGCGAGGGCGACGGCAGTGTTGACGGCGATCGTACTTTTGCCAACGCCGCCCTTGCCGCTCGAAATTGCCAGAATATTTTTCACGCCTGCAATTCCGGTGCGATCGGGCAGGCCTTTTTGCTGCGGCGTTTCTGCCGTCACGTCCACCGTCACCGTTTCCACATCCGGCAAAGTTTTAACGGCGCGTTCACACTCTTCGACGATGAACTGGCGCAGCGGACAGGCGGGCGTCGTGAGAACGAGGGTAAAGCGGACATTTCCGTTTGCGATCGCCACGTTGCGAATCATGTTGAGTTCCACCAAGCTCCGCCGGAGTTCGGGATCTTCCACAGGCCGCAGCACTTCTAGCACTGCGGCAGCATCAAGCGTTTTTGAGATCATGATTGTGTTCAGTCCAGCCTCAGTCTAAGGGATCGCTGCATCTACCTTGATCTTACCGCTCGAATCGATCGCGCCTCGTCCAGTCAGCCGTCCAGATTTTCGATGATTGCGATTGGATTAACAGGCATTGGATTAACAGGCATTGGATTAACAGGCAAATTAGCAGGCGTTCGATCGCGACACCACGCAAACCAGCAGCACAGTTCCCAGCAGGTCGCGCATTTGCGAGGGGCGATCGTTTTTTGATGCGCTTGTTCGGCAGCGTGGGCAAGTTCAGCAGCAACGCGCTCAGCAAACGGGCGAATAATCGACCAGACCAGCGGTGAAAGCCAGCCGCGCAGCGTCACCGAATAGGAAACTCTGGTGCCGCACAAGGTTGACTCGACGCGATAGGTGACGCGCTCTTCAACGCCCGGAAGCGCAAACAGACGAATGCTGAGCAGTTCATGCGGCGAGACGTTTTCGACAAAAATCTGAATCGGAATCGGAATCAGGCGTGTCACGGCACGATAAATCAATCCGGGTTTGGGCAGCAGACCGTTTGGCGCATTGGTGCGAGCGAGGAGCGGATGCCAGGAAACATCAGCTAGATTGATGACGGTTCGCCACAGTTCATCCACTGAGGCAGAACTCAAAACTTGATAGGTAATTGCCAGCGGACGAAATCCGCTCAAATACGGTTGCATCAACCGAGACCAACAGTTTTGCATTAGCCCCTCTCACCAAGAACCGATCGCGCCTTTCTGCCACTGCTCGACACTGTAGCGACAACATTTAGGCAGCTAGACCCACCATTGTAGTCGAAGTCGATCGAGCCACAAAATCTTAGTGAAACTGCAAGCGGCGTAGGCAAGGCACGATCCAGCATAGTTCCGCGTTTGCGCGATCGCCCATCCGTCTTTCGAGAGACCAGCAAAAACCATCAAGCAGCGATTGGCCTTTGGATTTCGATAAGATTAAGAGCTAAGTGCGTCTGCACCATTTGCTTCTCAACAAGTTTGCTTCTCAACAGTTCAATTTTTGTAAAGCGATCGCCCCATCGCTCCCGGAAACACAGTAGTAGTAATAACTGTGGCGATGTGTGGCCGCAAGCTCAGTTCGCGTTGTCAGTTTGCACGTTTTCCCCGATTCCATGACCCAATCTTCGACCCCAACCCTTACTTTTTCGGCTGTTCCGCCCGAAGATTCGCGCCAGCGGGTGAGCAGTTTTCTCAGAACTTTACAAGATCAAATTTGTCAGCGGCTTGAACTCCTTGACGGTGAAGCGAAGTTTCAAGAAGATAGCTGGGTGCGCGAAGAAGGCGGCGGCGGGCGATCGCGCGTCATGAAGTCCGGTCGCGTCTTCGAGCAGGGCGGCGTCAACTTCTCGGAAGTGATGGGCAAAGATCTTCCGCCGTCGATTTTGGTGCAGCGTCCCGAAGCGGCAGGCCATCCTTGGTATGCAACCGGAACCTCGATGGTGCTGCATCCGCGCAATCCCTACATTCCCACTGTCCACCTCAACTATCGCTACTTTGAGGCGGGGTCAGTCTGGTGGTTTGGTGGCGGCATTGACCTGACGCCCTACTATCCGTTTGCTGAAGATGCGGCACACTTCCACCGCACGATCAAGCAAGCTTGCGATCGCCATCACCGCGAATACTATCCGGCCTTCAAGCGCTGGTGCGACGAATATTTCTACCTCAAGCATCGTCAAGAAACGCGGGGCGTCGGCGGCATTTTCTTTGACTATCAAGACGGTCGCGGCCAGCTTTATCACGGCTCAAATTCGGGCGGCGAAGCGCATCAGTACAGCGATCGCATTGGCGAGGTCGGTTCGCGCTCCTGGGAAGATCTGTTCGCCTTTGTGCAAGACTGCGGCAATTCGTTTTTGCCCGCTTATGTGCCGATCGCTGAACGGCGCGGCAGCATGGAATACGGCGATCGCCAGCGCGATTTTCAGCTTTATCGGCGCGGTCGCTATGTGGAATTTAACCTGGTGTACGATCGCGGCACGATTTTTGGCCTGCAAACGAATGGACGGACGGAATCGATCTTGATGTCGTTGCCGCCACTGGTGCGCTGGGAATACAGCTATGAACCGGAACCTGACAGCCCGGAAGCTGAGCTTTACACCACTTTCTTGAAGCCGCAAGACTGGGTGAACTGGACGGCTTAGAATCGATCGGCGTTAGCCTGGGCAAGCGGCTGGGTATATTGGACTCGAACAGCGATGGTGCAAGCTTCACCGTCGCTGTTTTTCCACCAAAAAGCAGGTCGTTCGATCGCGATCGCGGCACGGCATCAGTCCCGGAGAGTGGCACATCCCGGTTTGATGTGGCAAAATGGCGATCGGCAGGTGCGAAAATGTTTATCGTCTAGCTGGGTGCTTTCAGAATTCTGTAACCCCCACAGGGAACCAACCATCATGGAGCAAACGACACATCTCACCCCAGACGGCAAAACGGTCATCGTTCTCACTCCGACCGGACGGCTGGACACTCACGACCGCTTGGCAGTTTCGGCTGAAGCTGCAAGAGTGCATTTCTAAGGTGAGTCCGCACATCATCGTGAACCTGAAGGAAGTGCCGTTCATCGATAGCTCTGGCTTAACTTCGCTCGTTGCCGGAATGCGAGATGCGGACAAGGTGAAAGGCAGTTTTCGCATCTGTAATATTCATCCAGAATCGCGCCTGGTGTTTGAAGTGACGATGATGGATTCGGTCTTTGAAATCTTTGATACTGAAGAAGAAGCACTTGAAGGTGTGCCGCGCACAATGGCAAGCTAACCTGTGTCACCGCCTAAAGTCGTCTGGGTGTCCAAAAGCTGTGGGCGACAGCGATCGCCACAGCCGTTAACGCGCCAAGATTTACGGCGTTGACGACGATCGCGACCAACTCGTGCATGAATCGATAGATCGCTTCAGCGCTTAGCGCGATCGCCGCACCTGCCGCAAGCAAATTACAGCCTGTGGCTTGATTTGCTGCATACCAAAGAATTTCGCTTGAAAAAATATTCGCGCAGCGCTTTTCGAGATGCAGCAGCGCGAAGCCGTCCCTCGCACCCGCAAACCCCTAAGCGAAACTGTGCTCCTCGGCCAGCGGGAGCAATCGGCTCTACTGTAAAAAACAAACCAGGGCGAACGATGGGACTCGAACCCACGAGTGGCGGGACCACAACCCGCTGCCTTAACCTCTTGGCTACGCTCGCCATTGCATTTCCGATTATAGCACTGTAAATCGCCACTCGATCGCCGCAAAATTCAGTTGATTCTTGACCCCATTTCGCAAACCGCCCGATCGCGATAGGCTATAAATGGTAAAGAAAAGCTGAAGTTTTCCGAGCGAGGCGTTATGCCGCAGGTCGATCGAGCTGATGCCCCAAATGCCAAACCGCACAACACAGAAATTTACAAGCTCCCTTGTGCAATTTCTCAAATCTTGCGGAAAGCCGTTGGCTGTAGTTTTGCCGTTGCGTCCTGTTAGAGAAACTGCATGGAGGCTGCGCTCAAATTTGGTTCTGGTTCGGATGCGCCTTTGCAACTGTTGCTGTTTGTGGACAAGCGGCCAAGGTCGAGCGAAAAAATTCGCCGCATTCGGGCGCATCTTGATGAACTGCAAACGGGCTATCGGTTCGATTTGCAGATCGTCGATGTCAGCGAACAGCCCCATCTGGCCGAACATTTCAAGCTGGTTGCCACACCAACCTTGATCAAAATTCACCCGGAACCGCGTCAAACTCTGGCAGGCAGCAACCTGGTTGCCCAGCTTGAAACCTGCTGGACGCGCTGGCAGCGATCGGCAGAAGAATTTACTGCCCAGCAAGCCGAAGCCATCGCACCGATCCAATCGATCGCGATGTCGAGCGAACTGATGCGGCTCTCGGACGAAATTTTTCGGCTCCAGCAGGAAAAAGAAGAGCTTCAGGCGCAGGTGCAGTTCAAAGACCGCCTGATCGCAATTTTGGCGCATGATTTGCGTAATCCTCTGACTGCCGTGTCGATCGCCCTGGAAACGATGGCAATGGGCATTGAGCCAAAGCCGGACGGAACCGCACGGCTGACGCCGACGATGAGCGCTCAACTGCTCAAACACGCCCGGACTCAGACCAAAGCGATCGATCGGATGATCACCGAAATTTTGCAGGCGGCGCAGGGGGCAGAAGGCAATTTGCAAATTCAGCCGCAAAAGGTGGATTTGCGATCGCTTTGCCAGGAAGTCGTGACTCACCTGCACGAACACTTTCAGGCCAAATCGCTGCAAATTCGCACAGATATTCCCAGTGGTCTGCCGCCCGTTCTGGCAGATTCGGCTCGCGTCCGTCAGGTACTCATGAACCTGTTGGACAATGCGATCAAATACACGCCCGAACACGGCAAAATTCATCTTTCCACGCTGCATCGCACCACGCAAAAAGTGCAGGTGAGCATTTGTGATACGGGGCTTGGCGTTCCCGAAGCCGACTGCGATCGCATCTTTGAAGATCACTATCGCCTGGAGCGCGATACTGGCAAGGAAGGCTATGGCCTCGGATTAGCGCTGTGTCGCCGGATTATTCACGCTCACTATGGGCATATTTGGGTGGATTCCACGCCCAATCAAGGAAGCTGCTTTAACTTCACGCTGCCCGTTTTCCGCATGTGACGGTGGGCAAGACTGAGTGCGCGAAGTGACGAGCTTGTCTTGGTCAGGCTGCTGCTTTACCGTGAAGGGAATGGAGCATCTAGAATTTGCGATGTGGAATGACTCGATCGATCGAATTTCGCATCGGTGCATATGAATCTGACGGCCTTTTCTCGGCAATTTCCGAATCAACTGCGGCAACTGCTGCTTGGATCGCGCCGACTGGCAATTCTTGAAGCGATCGTGATTGGCATCGTGTCCGGCTTGGCCGCCGTGCTGCTGAAAAACGGCGTCGGCTGGATTGGCGGCTTTCGGGTGCAGGCGTCCTATGCCTTTTCGATCGCCCTCGCCCTGCCTGCGATCGGACTGTGTGGCGGCGCGATTGCCGGACTGCTCGTTGAACGATTGGCTCCCGAAGCGGCGGGCAGCGGCATTCCCCAGGTGAAGGCAGCATTGGCGAACGTGCCGATCGCACTGAATTTGCGCGTTGCCCTAGTGAAGCTGGTCAGCGTCATGTTGACCTTGGGATCGGGCTTTAACCTGGGACGACAGGGGCCGACTGTGCAGGTCGGGGCGGCGCTGGCTGCTCAGTTGAGTCGCTGGATTCCCACCTCGCCCGAATATCGGCGGCAACTGATCGCAGCGGGCGCGGCAGCAGGCTTGGCGGCAGGGTTCAATGCGCCGATCGCCGGAGTTTTGTTTGTGATTGAGGAGTTTCTGCAAGATTTTTCCGGTCTGGCGCTGGGAACGGCGATCTTAGCGTCGTTTGTGGGAGCCGTCGTCTCGCGAGTTTTGGGTGGGCAGGGGCTAAGCCTCAATTCCGACGTGGCAAGCTTTCAGGCTGGCGCATCGCTACAAGATATTCCGTTTTTTCTGCTGCTCGGCCTGCTGGCGGGCGGGTTGGGAGCGCTGCTGAGTGAAGGGATTTTTTGGAGCTTGGCGATCTATCGACGATCGCGCCTCAGCCCGCCTTGGAAAATGGGACTGGCCGGATTGGTATCGGGCACGATCGCGATGCTGCTGCCCACTGCCTTTCGCGACAATACGAGCCTTCAGGATGCCGTAATCACCGGAGAAGCAGGCTGGCAGGTGACACTTGCTGACGTTTGGCATCAAGTTTCTGACTGACGATCGTGGCGTTTGGGTCGGGTGCGCCCGGTGGCCTGTTTGCGCCCGCCCTGATTCTCGGCTCGGCCTTGGGCTATCTGGTCGGCATCTCGGCAGGCGCGATCGAACAGTCGATCGGCGTGGCGATCGGTCTGCCTGCGGGCATCGGCTCGTCTACGACCTACGCGCTGGCCGGAATGGGCGCATTTTTCAGCGGCGTGACGCGAGTGCCGATCACGGCGATCGTGATCGTGTTTGAAATTACAACGGACTTTAATTTGGTGCTGCCCTTGATGATTGGCTCGGTCGTCGCCTCGCTGGTGGCCGATCGCATCGGGCATCGACATGAAGGATCAATTTATACGCGACTGTTAGCCTGGAACGGCATCAAGCTCGAACCTGCGGTAAACCGCGATCCCTGGCAAGAACTGACCGCCGCCGCCTTGATGCAGCCCCGCGTCGAAACCCTGCCAAGCACCTTAGAGGTCAACGAAGTGGTCGAGGCGTTTGCCCGATCGCACCATCGCGGCTTTCCGGTCATGAACGGCGATCGACTCGTGGGGATTGTGACACAGAGCGATTTGGCCGATCGATCGCGCTATTCCAGCGGCGGAGTCACAACGCTGGCCGATCTGATGACGCCGCAGCCCGTCACGGTTAGTCCCCGCGATCCGCTCAGTCACGTCCTCTTTTTGCTGAATCACTTTAAGCTCAGTCGTCTTCCCGTCACGGAAGGGCAAAAGCTGGTCGGCATCATCACCCGCGCCGACATCATTCGCGCCGAATCGGAACATCTGAATCAGTCTGGGCAAAAACCCG
>JAAUTJ010000054.1 GCA_012031475.1 Leptolyngbyaceae cyanobacterium SM1_3_5
CTCAAGCCGCCCCTCTCGAAGCGCGATCGACCCAGCCGATGCTGCAAGTCTCCGGGCTGAACGTCTTCTACGGCGAAAGCCACATCCTCCGCAACGTCGATCTCACCGTTCCGAAAGGTGAAATGATCTGCCTGATCGGACGCAACGGCGTCGGCAAAACCACGCTGCTCAAAACGATCATGGGTCTGCTCAATCCCCGTAGCGGCAGCATCGTCTTTGCCGGACAGTCGGTTTTGGGTCGATCGCAAAGCGCTCACGGAACGTTATCGCCCGATCGCCGCGCCCGGATGGGAATCGGCTATGTCCCTCAAGGCCGCGAAGTGATCCCGCGCCTGACCGTCAAAGAAAATCTGCTGCTCGGACTCGAAGCCCGCACCCAAAGAACGCGATCGCAAGACATTCCCGACGAAATCTTCGACCTGTTCCCCGTCCTCAAATCGATGCTGTGGCGGATGGGCGGCGATCTTTCTGGCGGACAGCAGCAGCAGTTGGCGATCGCTCGCGCCCTGATGGGTCAGCCGCAGCTTTTGGTCTTGGATGAACCCACCGAGGGAATTCAGCCCTCGATCATTCTCGACATTGAAGCCGCCGTCCGCCGCATCGTCGCCACAACCGGAATTTCCGTTTTGCTGGTTGAGCAGCATTTGCACTTTGTTCGGCAAGCCGATCGCTATTACGCGATGCAAAAAGGCGGCATTGTCGCTTCTGGTTTAACCAGCGAACTGAGCAACGAAGTGATTCAGCGCTTCTTGGCGGTGTAGATTCGGCTGTTAAAAGCGAGCGAATGGTTAAGATGCATTTGCTTTGCCTACCGACTCGCCTCGATCGCCACATCGCCAGCGACAGTTTGATCAATCCCCGCCGCTTTGATCATGTGATAGGTGATCAGCAGTTGCGTGATTGCCAGCGGGTAGCTTTGTAGAATTTCGCCTGTAGTTCCGATCACTTTGCCAATGCTGTCGCCATCGTCATAATTGCAAAACTGCCCCAGATGCGGAACCTCGTTGCAAAATAGCCGCTCTAGCTGACGCACCTGCTCGCGCGTTGCGTGGCCGTCAACCTCCAGCAAATCGACAGGCTTGCCCATGTCGCGATCGAGTACTAAGCGCACGGGCGACCCTGATGATTATCGTCCGACTGAATCATGTCGGTAAAATCTGGATGCTCGATCGTCGGTCGCAGAACAAGCTTCACGTTCAACAGCAAATCGCTTTGCTTTGGCTCTCCCTCGGAGGGATAAAAGCTAACAATCACATCCGCCCACTGCCGCTGCGGTCGAATATACGCTTCGGAATCGGACTCGCGCTTGCGAATTTGCTCTAGCACCTGTTCGGTGGTGTAGCCCCGCTTGCTCGTATCTCGCTTCACTTTCCACTCATGCCGCAATGCTTCCGGTGGCGCAAGATAAACCTTCACGTCATAGCTATCTCGCGATCGACGAGTCGAATAGCCTAGCAGTCCTTCCACAATCACAAACCGACTTGGCTTAATATACTCCGGTGGATCAAATTGCCCCGTCTTATGGTTATAAATTGGCTTCAAAATTGGCTGGCCGTCGCGCAACAAGCTCAAATGCTGCTCAACAATATCGAGATAGTTGCAGTCAGGATGCAGCGCAGAAATGCCAAGCTCGGCTCGCTGCTGGCGATCGAATCGGTGATAGTCATCGGTACAAATCACCGTGACGTTTTCTTCGCCCAAAACCTGAGCAATCCCTCTGGTTAACGTTGTTTTGCCAGCCGCACTGTCGCCAACAATACCAAGAATAATCGGGCGCTGAGTCATAATGCCTCTCACTGGATGAGTGGACGTAGGCTAGCGAAAGCCTTGTAACGAAGCGATTGCCACTCAATCTTTCGCGCCAGCCTCAAGGTTTAGTCTTCAGATAATACCATCGCAAAGCGATCGCTCCCACAAAGCATTGATTTCTGTCAGAGCGATCGCCGTTCAACGTTGCTTCAGACCCTACGCCATTTCCTATGAGCGCGGCTATTTTCGTTCGCCCCCAGTATGCGAAAGGATTTACTTCTGAAGAAAATTACAGTATATTTGTACTACAATTTTGTGCGGTTCCCGCTGATTCAGCCAGCCCAATCCAGGGATAAAGTTCACCGCAAACAAGCAACTTCATCATCTCCAGTGGAGTAGCAGTGAGGCAGTAGTGATGACAGAAAATCAGCAAATCCAGCCCTGTTGTAGATTGGGCGATCGCTGCTAAATCTAGATAGTGAAACTCAAAAATAAAATGAGCTAATTTAGTCGGAAGTGCCAACGTTCAAACTGATGGAAAGCCAAGCGATGAATCAAACTTCGATCGAGACGCGATCGTTTCACTACGGCGACAGCAAATCCGATAAATTCTGGATGATTACCCTGGAAAATAATCAGCACACGGTTCAATATGGCCGAACCGGAACGCAGGGACAGCAGCAGACCAAAGAATTCCCAACAGTGGAGAAAGCACGACAATCCTATGAGAAGCTGATTCGCGAAAAGATGGCGAAAGGATATGTGGAGGAACAAACGCAATCTCAAGCGATCGCGCAACGCTCCCGGAACGGTATCGCCGCAACGTCAAGCAGTGAGACAGCAATTTCCCCTCCTGCCGTCACGGTTCCAACAATTGAGAACGCTGAAGCGATCGATTCCTTTCCTTACCTTCAGCAACCCGCAAAAAGTGACCTTCAGAAATCGATCGATCTCGATCCGAAAGATTGGTTTTGGGCAACCTGGCGCAATTTAGAACCGCTGGAGCGATCGCCCATCAAACCCTTCAACCAGGCGGACTGTATGGCACGTTTGCAAAAGGCACAGGATGGTCAGGCTTATGCATACCAGTGGCGCTGGTGGAAAGCAAAGATTGCACCGTCTCTTTCTCCAGAGGAGGCGCATTTCTGGTTTACAGCGGTGGTAATGCCAATGAAATCTTTCAGGGAGGAAGAAGGGCAGGTATTTTTGAAGTCGGAGGATTTAATTAACCAGATCTCGCAACAAACGTTTGATGGCAATCTATCCCCTGAACAAATCCGGCAATCGCTGTCTCGTTTTTTTGATTGGAGTCGATCGACTGAAGAGATTTTTCCGATCATAAATCTGCTGCCAATCGAGGATTTTATTGATCTTGGACAGCAGACAGCAGATGCCTCAGTTTTTATGACATTTCGCTTTTATATTTTGCCCTACCTATCAGAAGTAGAAATAGAACGGCTGCGATCGCATCTTCGCAATCGTTTCAAGGCTGCTCAACCGGGGGCTTACTCGCCCGCAGACTGCTACTTTGCCGCCTACCTGGGAATGCATGAAGAACTGCTTCCTTTAATTGAAAGCTGGAGTGATGATGCTTTTACAAAACAATCATATTTCAACCTGTATCATCGCCCCCAGGAAATTATTTTTGGCCTGAGAGATCCGCACCTGGTAGAACACCATATTCAACGGTTAAACCTCACCTTGTCATCGCCTGTTCAGGGGGATCTCTCAACCTATATTCGGGCATGGCTAGCCCACACAGAATACACAAAACTCGATTTAATTCGAGACACAATTTTGGCAATCAATCATCAGGAGATGGCTAAGAGTGTTGCGGAAGAATTTGCCCTAGTGAAAGCGCCCGAAGCTGCTCCATTCATGCTGGAGTTGATGCTATCGTCAAAAGCTACGCAGGTGGCGCGGCGATGGCTGCAAGACAATCCAGAACATGCGATCGCAGGACTTATTCCACTCACAGCAGGACGCGGAAAATTAGCAGATGCAGCGATCGAATTTCTGCAAACCATGAAGCGAAAAGGCTACATTTCGCATATTCAAACTTGCATTGAAAACGAATCAGCCGAAGTCGCTGCTCGGATACGATCGGCTGTGTTGGATTCAGACTCAAAAGAATATATTCCATTCGACTCGCACACAAACCCCGACTGGTTGCAACAAATTTCTACATCGACAAAATCCACAAAAAAGACAAGCTGGACGGTTTCACCTACCGAGTTGCCGCCGATCGCCATTGGAGATTACTGCCTAAATTCTGAACAGATCGAAGCGATTTTGAATGCGCTCAGACAAAGTAAATTAGGAAGTCCACATCCGCTGATTACAGCCGTTCAAACGCAGATCGATCGCACTGCAACCGATGCATTTGCCTGGAGACTATTTGAACTGTGGTTGAAAGAAGGTGCGCTGTCAAAAGAAAACTGGGCGATGCAGGCAGTTGGACTGCTCGGATCAAATGCGTCGGCGTTGAAATTAGCACCGCTGATTCGAGAATGGCCGGGTGAAAGTCAGCATCAAAGAGCCGTCATGGGATTAGAATGTCTGCGATCGATCGGCACGGATACCGCTTTGATGCAGATTAGCGGCATTGCTCAAAAAGTGAAATTTAAGGGCATCAAGCAACGCGCTCAAGACTGCATGGAGGCGATCGCCCAAGACCGCCACATGGCTCGCGAACAGCTTGAAGACCGCATCGTGCCCGATTGTGAATTAGATGCGCGTGGCTCGCGTCTGTTTGACTTCGGAGCGCGCCAGTTTCGCTTTGTTTTAGGGGCAGATTTGAAGCCGATGGTGAAAGATGCCGCTGGTAAAGTGAAGCCGAATTTACCCAATCCAACTACAAAAGACGATCGAGAGAAAGCGCAGGCCGCGATCGACGACTGGAAACTGTTCAAAAAACAGGTCAGCGAAGTCATCAAAATTCAGCCCACCCGCTTAGAGCAAGCAATGGTAATGGGGCGACGTTGGCAAGTGAACGAATTTGAATTGTTGCTGGTTCAGCATCCACTGATGACTCACTTAACACAGCGTTTGATCTGGGGTGGATACGATATTTCCAATCAACTGATTGCCACCTTTCGCGTTACTGAAGATCAAACCTATGCTGACAGCAATGATGAAACGTTTGATATGACTAAAATTGCTCAGGTTAGCATTGTTCACCCGCTGCACCTGGCTCCAGAAGTTCGATCGACTTGGGGAGAATTGTTAAGCGATTACGAAATTGTGCAGCCTTTCGTGCAACTGGGGCGATCGCTTCACCGCCTAGAACCAGGAGAGGAAACAGCCCTAGAAATTGCTCGCTTCAAGAATCTTAAAGTTCCGATCGTTGCCTTAGTGAGAACTTTAGAAAATCTAGGCTGGCAACGGGGAGTATTGCATGATCACGGAGACTATTCTTTGCACTTCAAGTATTTTTCAGCCGCAGACATTACGGCAGTTGTGGGAGAGTATGAGGAAGTATTTGTTGATTTGAGCGTGATCATGGGTTCGGGATTGGAAGATATCGATCGATGCTGTTTTTGCGAGGTCGGCACGATCGCCTTTACGATTATCCAGCTTATGAATATTCGGGACATTCCTGGCTGAAGGATGTCATCGCGCAGTTAATTCCGCTGGGTGGAGTTGATTCGATCATCATCAGCGAAGTTTTGAAAGACCTCATGACTGTTGCTGCAAAAGCACAATAGAGCGCAAATCAATTCCATTTGTTTCGATGAAATTATGGCAAGCCGAACTAAAAATCGATCGCTTCACCTTCTCAAGAACTTCAACGCCCCGCCGCAGAAGTGCTGTATGTTGACGAACTGAAGCGATTAGCAGAGCAGGATGCTAACGCGCCACGTCCGGGTAACTGGCAGCTTACTCCGCTGTCGGTTTTGAAGTTTATTTTGGGCGATCGAGACCTGCAAATTGCCCCCAAATTTGTCGGCAGCCGCAGTTTATTGGAACGCTGCATTGTGGCACTGGCAACCAATCGCGGACTGATGCTGATTGGGGAGCCGGGAACTGCAAAAAGCTACCTGAGCGAACTGCTAGCCGCCGCCATCAGCAACGATTCAACGCTGACAGTTCAGGGCAGTGCAGGCACAACCGAAGACACGATTAAATATTCCTGGAACTACGCCTTATTGTTAGCAGAAGGGGCGACGAATCGATCGCTGATTTCCGCTCCTTTGCATCGCGGAATGCAAAGTGGAAAGCTCGTTCGGTTTGAGGAAATTACCCGCTGTCCGCTGGAAATTCAAGATACGTTGCTGTCAATTTTGAGCGATCGCGTCATGATCATTCCTGAACTCGGTGACGAGAGCCGGACGCTTTATGCCAAGGTTGGATTTAACGTGATTGCGACTGCCAATACTCGCGATCGAGGTGTGAATGAAATGAGCGCTGCCCTCAAACGCCGCTTTAATTTTGAAACCGTGCCGCCGATTAATAATCTGCAACAGGAAATGGAACTCGTGCAGCGCGAAACTGACAAACTTCTTAATCATGCTGGCATTCCGCTTTCCCTTCAGCCAGAATTCACCGAAATTCTCGTTACTACCTTTCACGAATTGAGAACAGGAAAAACATTCGATGGTAAAAGCATTAGAACCGCTCAGCACCGTCATGAGTACGGCAGAAGCGGTTTCTGTCGGCTATGCCGCTGGCATTCATGCCTATTACTACAATCAAGGCAAAATAACACCAGAACATCTGGTTCAAAGCCTGCTGGGATCGGCAATTAAAGACATACCCGAAGACATAAAAAAGCTCAACCATTACTTTAATCAAGTCATCGAAGATCGTAAAGGCAACACTTGGAAACAATATTACGAAGCGCGACGGCATCTACTGTAGAAAAACTTCTGATGAATTGAATTAGTGATGGAATTCGACCTCAATGTTTGCCAGATAAACGCGCCTGTTGTCTTTTTCCCCGTGCGTCATCACAGTCCGGCCTGTGCAAGATTGGTGCGGCAATTGGTGTTAGAAATTCGGCCTGCGACGATTTTGATTGAGGGGCCATCAGATTTTAACGATCGCCTCTTTGAACTCACTCTTCCGCATCAGCTACCAATCGCCATCTACAGCTACATTCGTTTGCCGGATGGCAAAAGGCGCGGCGCTTTTTATCCATTTTGCATTTATTCTCCAGAGTGGCAGGCGATTCAAATTGCTCAAGAATTAACCATTCCAGTTCAGTTTATTGATTTGCCTTGGGCGGAGGTTGCAACTGAAAATACTCCAATTCATCGCTATGCCGACGCGGAACTGAAGCAAAGCAGCTATGTGGCAAATTTGTGTGAGAAGTTGGGCGTAGAAGACTTTGATACACTCTGGGATACTCTGTTTGAAATCGATCGATTGTCACCGCTGCAATATCTCGATCGCTGCCATCACTTTTGCTTTCATATTCGATCGACTGATGCCCAAACTTCCGAAACAGATTTGCGTCGAGAAGCGTTCATGGCTGAACAAATTCGCACTGCAATAAAATCGCATTTCGGCCAGATTCTTGTCGTCACCGGAGGATTTCACAGCTATGCGCTGTATGAGCAAATCTGCTTGAATTGCTCCTGCATTTCTAATATTTTGCCTCCAATAGATTCCAGTTCGATCGATCGCGGTCTTGCCCTGACGCCCTATTCCTATGCGCGTCTAGATAGTCTGACCGGATATGAATCTGGAATGCCGAATCCCGGTTTTTATCACGCAGTTTGGCAGCAGCGATCGACAGGTGAAAAATCGATTTTTCGATTGTTGCTCGCTCAAGTGGCAAAAGATCTCAGGCAGCGAGAACAAACCGTCAGCAGCGCCGATTTGATTGCCGTTGAAACAATGGGGCGCGGATTAGCAACCTTGCGCGGACATGCTGAAGTTTGGCGGCAGGATTTAATCGATGGCATCATCGGCGCACTGGTGAAAGAAGAATTGGAATATGGCTGCACTCATCCTTTTTGCAGGCGGTTTATGCTGTCTTTCGCGGACAGGAACGGGGACAACTCGCCGCCGGGACAACTCTTCCGCTTCTCGTTCAAGACATTCAGGCGCAACTGCATGAGTACGATCTAGGACCCGCCAATCAGGAACGCAAAATTGAGTTGGATCTCACCATTTCTTTGTCCCTTTCTAAAAGTCAATTCCTGCATCGTCTTCGCATTCTCAACATTCAAGGATTTTACAAAAGCGCGGGGAGCGATTTGATTGCTCGTCAGGATTTAGTGAAGGTTTGGGAGGAGTGGACGATCGCATGGCAACCAGAATTCGATGCAAGCTGTATCGAGGCGGCGATCTATGGCGCAACTTTAGCAGAAGGCTCGATCGCCCGCTTATCCGAGCTAGCACAAACGATCGATCGCGATGCAGAAAAGGCAGCGATTTTGCTGCTTGATGCCTGTTTGATTGGTTCACCGGAGTTAAGTACTCGGCTGTATGAACAATTGGTTGAACTGATTCGGCAAGACAGCAGTTTCTTCACCATGACTCAGGCTTTAGGTCATCTGCTTTATCTGTATCGCTATGACGAAATTTTAGAAACGAGCGGGCGATCGAACATCGGGATGCTGTTAGTTGAAACCTTCGATCGCAGCCTGTGGCTGTTAGAAGGACTGGGACAGGTGCAGGGAGTGGAGCAAAGCTTTCTGCAAGGACTGCGCCGAATTTTAGAAACCTTTGAATGCTGCTCAGTTCTGCTGAATCTCGATCGCGATCGATTTGTGCAAGATCTGCATCGAATTAGCAGTAGTAGCGATCGAAATGTGCTGATTCAAGGCGCAATAGCAGGAACTTTGTGGACGCTGGGCGAAACTCCAATGAATCAAATTCTTGCTGATTTGGGATATGCAGCCAATCCGAATGATCTGGGCGATTTTCTCACGGGTCTTTTCTATCTGGCGCGAGAAACGGCACAGCGACACCCGGAACTGGTGCTGAAGATTGACGATCTCTTGATGGCCTACGATGATGAATCGTTTCTTGAAGCATTGCCCGCTCTCCGTTTGGCGTTTTCCTACTTCACGCCTAGAGAAAAGCACCACATGAGCCGAACTTTATTTCAGAGCGTCGGGCAAACCGAATCGCCCAGAGGAGGCGAAGCCATCGTTTCCCTTGAGGTGAGTGTCGAGGTGGCCGCGCAGGTGATGGCATTTGAAGCCAAGCTGTTTGGAGCAGTTCGCCGCTATGGTTTACGGGGAGGTGAAGTATGAGTGAACAGGAAATTCGTAGAATTCGCTGGCGGCTCGTTTTGGGCGCAGAAGATTCGCTCGGAAGCTTGCCGAGTCAGTGGCAGGATCGAGATACGGCAGTCGGTTTTTTGTACGATCGCGAGTACGGATCAAATCGCAACGTGCGGCGGGGCAGTCACAGTCAGGGCGATCGCCAAGGTTCGCTCGACCCGTCTCAATTAACAGTTCCAGACTGGATCAATGCTGTGCATGAGCTATTTCCGCGCAAAACGATCGAGCGGTTAGAAAAAGACGCTTTGGAGCGCTACCAGCTTGAAGAAATGGTGACAAATCCTGAAGTATTGAGTCGGGTTCAACCAAATGTTACTTTGCTGAAAGCGGTGCTGCGAACGAAACATTTAATGAATCAAGAAGTGCTAGCGCTGGCGCGTCAACTGGTGCGAAAAGCGATCGATCAACTGATGGAAAAGCTGGCGCGTCAGATTCAATCTCCGTTTACAGGATCGCTGAATCGGCAGCAGCGATCGTTTCTCAAAGTTGCCAAAAACTTTGATGCCAAAACAACCATTCGACGCAACTTAAAGCACTACGATCCTCAAACGCACAGGCTTTACATTCAAACCCCTTATTTCTATTCGCGGATTCGGCGGCAGGTCGATCGCTGGCAAATGATTATTCTGGTGGATGAGTCCGGCAGCATGATGAATAGCGTCATTCATTCAGCAATCACCGCCTCGATCTTTTTCGGAATTCCTGCAATTCGTACCCATCTTTGTCTGTTTGATACGGCTGTTGTTGATGTTACCGAAGACTGCATCGATCCGGTTGAAACCTTGATGAAAGTGCAGCTTGGCGGCGGAACCGATATCGGACAGGCGCTTTCCTATGCAGCCACTTTAGTCGATAATCCGCGTCGCACGATCGTCATTTTAATCACCGATTTTTATGAAGGCGCACCGATCGATCGATTGTTTTCAGTCAGCAAGCAGCTAATCGAAAGCGGAGTGACGCTGTTAGGATTAGCCGCACTTGATGAGCAAGCAGAACCAAATCACGATCGATCGATCGCTCAACATTTGGTAAATATGGGCGCTCATATCGCTGCAATGACGCCCGGAGAACTCGCTGAATGGGTCGCACAAAAGGTACGGTAATTATGCGTCAAGATTTACTCGCGCTGACCATTGATGATCTGATGACGCTGAGCAATCGCGGAATTGTGAAGCGATCGCAGCAGGAATTACAGTCCGGTCAACTAACCTTTGAGCTAAGCGAGGATGAAAACGGCAATGTTTCTGTCAATTGGTCGGATCAAATTGAGTGCAGATTGCCGATCGATCGCCCTCTTCAAGAGAGTATCTGCACCTGCCCTGCTACGTCAATTTGTAGACATTTGATTCGCTCTGTTTTGGTTTATCAAGAATTCAGCAGCCAAACGGACAACAATCAGAAAATCGAGTCTCAAGCAGAAGCAAGTTCTTCGCAATGGAATCCGGGTGAAATTAGCGACGAAACTTTAACTCGGTTTTTCAAAAAGACGCTCAACAAAATTCGACAGCAGTTTGACGAAGGGCAGGTAATCAGCCTGACGCGCAGCAGCAAGCCGATCGCCCAGATTCATACGCTGTCTTGCACCGTTCGTTTTTTAGTCGCGGGTGATCTGCGATATACCCATTGCGACTGTGCAGAATCCGCGCCGTGCAGCCACGTTCCGCTCGCAGTTTGGGCATTTCGCTTGTTAGAAATCGATCGATCGAGCGGCATTGTTTCCACTCGCCAAACGGCCTATCCGATTCCCACAAACTTACTCGACGACATCGAAAAACGGCTTGAACAATTTGTTCAAACAGGTATTTCTGGAGCGGCTCAATCTTGGCGAGATCAAGTTCGCCGTTTAGAGCTTCGCTGCCGTGAAAATAGTTTGATTTGGTTAGCCGAAATCTTGTCTGAACTCGTGCAGGAATTCGATCGCTACATCATTCACGATGCGCGATTTTCGCCGCAGCACCTTACCGAATTAATCGGAGAACTGTGCATTCGCAGCGATGCCATTCGCAGCAATACCGATGCAGTCCCCCAGCTATTCATTCGCGGATCGCAGGCCGATCGAACGCTGGAAGTCGGATCGGCGCGTCTGATCGGGCTGGGGTGCGGTGTGCAAATCAAGCACCACAGCGTGGAATTAACCGCCTACTGCCAAGATGTCGATTCCGGGGCGATCGTCGCGCTGTGCCGCAACTTTCCCGATCCGCCTGACTCCTCCGAACCTGCAAAAGATTTCGACAGGCTCGCGCAAACTTCGATCGTCAAGGGAATCAGCTTGGCGCAGATCGGGACAGGGAAACTGCTGATCAAAGGCGGCAAACGTACTCCCAGCCATCAGTTTCTCCCCGGTCGCGCTCCGGTCAGCTTCAACCCGCAAGCCTACCAGTGGGAAATGCTGCGATCGTCCGTTTTGGTCGAAGATTTCATCGAGCTTGCCGATCGCCTCAGTTCCCGCCCGCCCGCCTCACTGCGTCCTCGCCGCCTCAGCGAAAATTTATTCGTTTGCAAAGTGGCAACGGTTGAAGCAGCCGCTTTTAATTCGATCGACCAAACCGTCGAGGCAACCCTGCGCGATCGATCGGGAAACCGGATGCGGCTGATTCATCCCTACACGAGCCGGGGTCGATCGGGCACAGAAGTCTTGCTCTCTGCGCTCAATCAGCAGCCTGAAGCCGTATTTGTGGCGGGTCAAGTGGTTCTGAGCGCTGAGGGATTAATCATTGCGCCGATTGCCCTGATCCTTCAGCGATCGAACAGTCGCTTCATGCTCCAGCCCTGGCTCGACTCTTCTGGCAGTGCGCCCAGCCCAAACCACAACCCATCTTTTGCCCATCTCCCCATCCCCCATCTCCCCATCTCCCCTACCTCCAGGAATTGACCAGCGCACTCAGCGAACTGCTAATTCTGGGACTGCAACGAGTAGATGCCCAAACCCTCCGCTACTGGCAAGAACTAGAGCGACAGGGGAAAGCACTCGGTTTTGTTCGCTTGCTCAAGCCGATCGCGCAGCTTGTCACCGCACTGGCTCAAAAAACAATCACACTCGATTGGAATGGGCAGGCGGCGGCTGAGTCGATGCTGGCGATCGCGCTACTGGTGAAACTCGCGCAGGAGCAGTTGAGCAATGATGCAAACAGCATCTCGACAAAAAATGCAGGCGGCGTCTTGACAGAATTAGACAGCAGCTTAAGCTGGACTGGTTCTCATGGGGGTGCTGGCAGATCGTCTAAGCCGTAGCGATCGCGCACCAGATACAGCGGTCGTCCTTTCACTTCTTCATAAATGCGACCGAGATATTCACCAAAGATTCCCAGCGTAATTAATTGAATTCCGCCCAGGAATAAAACGGCGACCATGATGGAAGCGTAGCCAGGAACATCAACGCCCAAAATTAATGTGCGAACGATCAAAAATGTGGCGTAGAGAAATGCAAAAAGTGAAAAGATAATGCCGACATAGCTCCATACTTTCAGTGGCAGCAAACTAAAAGAAGTGATGCCATCAACCGCAAAATTCCACAAGCGCCAATAGTTCCAACTGCTGCGGCCTTGATAGCGTTCTTGGCGATCGAACAAGATCGAAGTTTGGCGAAAACCCACCCAGGCAAACAAGCCTTTCATAAAGCGGGTTCGTTCCGGCAGTTGCTTGAGTACGTCTACGACGCGGCGATCGAGCAGGCGAAAATCTCCCGTATCGCGAGGAATCGTGATGCTGCCAATTTTGTCGATGACGCGGTAGAAGCCGCCCGCTGTGAAGCGTTTGAGCCAGCTTTCGCCCAAGCGCGATCGCCGCGTGGCATACACCACGTCATAGCCTTCGCGCCACTTACTGATCAGCGCTTCGATCAGTTCCGGCGGGTCTTGCAGGTCAGCATCGATCGGAATGACGGCATCCCCATTGGCATAATCGATTCCGGCTGTGAGGGCAATTTCTTTGCCAAAATTGCGCGAAAAACTGATGATTTTGATCCGCGAATCGAGGTAATGATGTTTCACCAGCATCGGCAAAGTGCGATCGCGGCTACCATCATCAATGCAGATGATTTCGTAGCTGAGACTGAGGCGATCGAGGACATCTTTCAATCGCTCAAACAAATAGTCGAGGTTGTCCTGCTCGTTATGCATCGGCACAACGATCGACAGCACCGGATGATTTTCATCCATGTCCACCTCCAAAAAAGCTTGATGTCACAATAGCAGAAGGCAGGAGGCAAGAGGAAACACCCGTACAGACGCGAGATCTCGCGTCTCAACCGCGCCGACACCTACCGTCCCAGCCGATTCGGAATGCCTTCACAGCCGCCGGGAATGGTCGATCGCGTCGCGGCTCCGCCCCAAGCGCAGCAATATTGCCGCTGTTCGTCGCTCAGGCGAATCACGTTAGAGAAATCGGCGTTTTCAATCACGGCTCCGGTGAAGGCTCCGGTTTTGTAGTCGGGAAGGTCGGTGCGGCTGCGGGGCGAAGCGGTTTCAACCGAGCCGTAGAACAAGCGGGTTCCCATCAGGTCGGAGCCGGAGAGATCGCCTTCATACAAAATTGTGCGAGCCAGATTGGTTTTGACCAGATCGCAGCGGCTGAGATTGGCGCGAATCAGGTTGGCGTCGCTGAGATCCGTCCAGCGCAAATCGGTTCCGACGAGGTTGGCAACCGCCAGCATCACGCCCAAATCAATGACGCGCACACCATACTGGCGATCTTCCGCATAGCCGCC
>JAAUTJ010000055.1 GCA_012031475.1 Leptolyngbyaceae cyanobacterium SM1_3_5
GTCAAATTGGCGCGATCGCAACGCTTCGACTAATTTCCATTCGCGATCGGGGTCGAAACCGAGTCGGCCTAAATCTTGCCAAAGGCGATCGGCACAGGCAGCACTTCATCAACCCAGGGCAGCAGTTTCGCCGCCAGTGCGCCGCCCAGACTTGCCATCAGCGTAATTTTGGCTTCTGGCAGGTTTCCTTGAGCGATCGCAACGCAGGACTGGTCATGATCACATCGCCAATGTTGTCCATCCGCATCACCAGCAGATTGCGGACGGACGACCAGGGGGGTAGAGACGCGAGATCTCGCGTCTTTCCGGGGGTGAGGATCGGATCGAGCGGCTTGCAGCACCATTTGGGGAGAAATCTCTTCTAAACAAGTTTGCCAGTCGGCAATTGCGGACAATTGCCTCATACCAGCAGGCCTGAGCGGTGAAGTTTGCGGCTGGCGATCGGGACAGGTGGGCGCACCCTGCAAATTAATGTGTGGGGCAGGCTGACCGTAGCGATCGCGCCACGAGGGGCCAAACAGCGTAATCGTCGGCACGTGCAGCGCGGCGGCAATGCGGGCGGGACCAGTATCCGCCGCAACACACAAGTCTGCTTGAGCAAAGCTAGCGGCCAGTTGACGAAGCGATCGCCGCGACAAAACGATTCCACCGACCGCTTCAGCAAGCTGATCAGACAAATCGACAGCCGACCCGATCGGAACAACCACACTTGCACCGTCTTGCCGCAGCGCTTTTCCCACCGTGATAAACGATTCGATCGGCCAGCGCTTGATTGCCATGCCCGCATCAGGAATCAGCAGGGCGATCGGGCGCGGCAGGTTTGCCAGTTCTGCTGCTGCGGTTTGCCGTTCAGCTTCGGTGAGATGCAGTGTTGCCGGAGCAATTGACTCCTTTGAAATCAACCCGTCTTCCAGCAAAATTTGGCAGAAGCGATCGCCCACAAACTGATTGTCCGGCGGCGATCGCCACAGATTCGTCACCGTCCGAGCCGCACCGCTCGATCGCACCAGTTCGCCAATGCCGTCATAGTTCGTATCTGAGACGATCAGATCAAAGTGGCGATTACGCAAAAGTGATTCAACCGTCTGCCGCGCTTGGTTTCGAGGCGCGATCAGGACTTCTGCGATCGCCGGGTCATGCTCTAGCAGTTCTGCCCTGGTGCAAAAGTCAAAACAGAGAGCTTAGCGGTGGGGTGCGAACGGGCGATCGCCTGAATCGCACCCAGCGCAATCAGCACGTCGCCCAGTCCGCCCAGCAGTTCAATAAACAGAATCGATTGCAAGTCGCTCCTTGGCACAACTCGATCGCTTAATCTTCGTGATCCTCAAACGGATCTTCCAACTCTCTTGAAGGCGGACCAAACGAGGTGTAGATCGAAAAGCCTGTCACAGCCACCAACACCACCGCGATCGAAATACTAAAAACTGTTGCAGGTTCCATTTGTTTGGTTTAATTATGAGTCGTATCACCTTATAATATTACAAACCTTTACAGAGCAAAAATTTTTGCAGGTTACTCATGGCACAACGGACTTGGTTGGGAGACGTTCTAAAGCCGCTGAACTCCGAATACGGTAAGGTGGCTCCGGGCTGGGGCACAACGCCGCTGATGGCGGTTTTCATGCTGCTGTTTTTCGTGTTTTTGCTGATCATTTTGCAAATTTACAATTCCTCTTTGCTGCTCAACGACATCGACGTGGATTGGAGATCGCTCGGCGGCTAATCGATCGCCACAATTTGAACTTGCAAGGCTCCGGCGGAAGTCGGGGCTTTTTTTTGGGAAAGGCAGAGGGGTGTCGGGTGTCGGATACTCCCTCCTGCCTCCTGCCTTCCCCAAAAATCTCTCCCTTCGCATTACGGAAATTACCGCCCCGATCGACCTTTGGGCTAAGGCGATCGTCCTGCCCACTGCTTAGACTAGAAGTTGAGCAACACTACTCAGGGATAATGCCATGAGCTTGCGCGATCGCTTCAATCAAATCAGTGGCCGGACGCGGTTTGTCGTAAGTCGGATTTTTGTGCATCTGGCCGGACGCGAAGTTGCCCCCCTGCTGGGTGTGCTGAACGAAGCGGGGCGAGAAGCGATCGACTCGGATGGCGATATGCAGGTGTTGGGCGAGCAGTTGGTGCGCGTTTGCGAAAGTTTGCTGGAATATGAAACATTTTGGCGATCGGCAGCCAACGAGGGCGATGTCCTTTGGGATGAAGGCGAAGCCGGAGATTACGTCAACGAACTGTTTACTGATTCTGCCAGTCGCTACGGCAGCGCAACCGATTTCGTTTCAGGCGAAAACGAGGATTTTGCGATTCCGGTCACGCAAAATGTCGTCGTCATGATCGCGGCTGCTTTTGAAGGTGAAGCCCCTGAACTGGAAACGAACCTTGCCGATGTGAATGCACTCAAAGCAGGTTTGAAAGCTCTGATCAATCTGCAATATCGGGGAACGCTGAGGGCAATTCAGGTGCATTTTTCTCCTGCCCAACTGGGAGACGAACTGACCTCCGATCAGCTGATCGAAAACTTCCCTGAACTGATTCCGCTCTAACCATGATGATTCGTCGCTCTTTCTTCCTTAAACCGATGCTTCGCAAACTAGTCATTTCTTCAATGGCGCTCACCCTTGTTTGGACAACGCTTGCCTGTGGCGCGTCCGACATATCCGCCAACAATCAGCCGACGCAGACCACGACTTCGCAGCCGCAAGCTCAGCCCGCCTCTCAGTCTCAAACCGCGAGTGCGATCGCCAACGGTACATACCCCGTCCAGCAGGCGACCTACGACGACAGCACCGGAGAATACAGCCTGATGTTGCTGAACACGCCGCCCGGACAGTCGATGTTCCGCAGCGCGAATTTGCCGCTGGCTCGCTTGACCGATGAAGAAGTTGCAGCCGGAAAAACCAGCGAACTGCGCGTTGAAAACAATCAGCCTTCGCTGTTTCTGACGCCGGACTTCCGGATCGAATATGTCCACAACGTCACGGAAACGCAAACCAATCCGCAGACCGGACAGCAAGAAGTGGTTGTGGTGCGTCAAGAGTCAAACTTCTGGACTCCGTTCGCTGGAGCGCTGGCAGGTCAGGCGATCGGCAGCCTCCTGTTCCGTCCGCAGTACTACATGCCGCCCATTTACAGTCCTGGCGTTGTCCTGACGGGCTACGGTGGCTATGGCCGCAACTACAACGAAGCCGTGTCGCGCTATCAGTCGCGCTATCAAGCTCCGCCTGCCGAATATCGCAATCGCCAGTTTCGATCGACTGGCCGCTTGCGATCGAACGTTGGTACGGCTCGTACTCCAGGTTTTGGTAGCGGCTCCAACGTCCGTCGCTCTCCCGGCATTGGCAGCGGTTCAAGCGCCCGCCAATCTCCCAGCATCAACACTGCACCCCGCACCAACACCAGCCGACCGTCGGGCAGCGGCTTTGGCAACAGCACTTTACGGCGAAACAATCGTCCAACCGAGCGCGTCCGGCCTTCGGGTGGCGGCTTTGGTAGTTCGCGCCGTGCTGCTCCCCGTCGCAGCGGCGGCAGACGACGCTAATCAAAAGGCGGTACACTCAAATCGATCGAGATACCGGAGATAGCTGTGCCGCCTGCCAAACCGCCCATTCAACCCGAAACTGATGCCCTGCAACGTCTGCGGCGCATCAGTTTTTTGCTAGACAATGCCATTCCAATTCCGGGCGTGGGGCGGATCGGGCTTGACCCGTTCATTGGTCTAATTCCCGGTGCGGGCGATACGGTCGGCGGAGCGCTCTCGGCCTACATTGTTTGGGAAGCGGCGCGGATGGGACTGCCGCGATCGATTCTCTTCCAAATGGCCTGGAACATCATTCTGGAAACGGTTCTCGGTTCCGTCCCTTTTCTGGGCGATTTTTTTGACGCAGGCTGGAAGGCAAATGCCCGCAATGTTGCCCTATTGGAGCGTCATTTGACGCGATCGACTCGCCGCCACCGTACCGACTGGCTGTTTTTTATGCTGATGATTGCGATCGTTCTGCTGGTCGTGATTGGATTTGCAGCCGTCTCTGTGCTGCTGCTGCGGAGCCTATTGGGATTGCTCAGTGGCGCATCATAGCTTAGGCATCGGCTAGACCCAGCAGGGCAAGCAGTTCAAGAAAAAACGCTGTTTGTCCAGCCGAAGCCGATTTGATTGCTGCTGTAGCCGTAGAGAATTTCCGCTTCCACGTTGGACGATCGCGTGTTCACGTCATATTTTTCGACCAGCGTTCCAGTCGTTTGAAAATCTTCTACAAGCATTGAGATGAACTTGCGGGCAATCCGTTCCGCCTCGGTGCGATAGCCGTAGCGATCGAGTCCCTGCACGGCCAGCAAAACCAGCGGTGCCCAGCCAAACGGCGCATCCCACTGGTTGCCCGTCACGGTCGTGCTGGTGAGCAGTCCGCCCGGAGCTTCAAATCGCGGTAGATTTTCCACAACGCGCCGCGCCTGCTCTTCTGAAGCAATGCCTGCCCACAGCGGATAAAACGTCGTGGCGTATTCGTAGGGGCGGCGCGTTCCCGTCGCAAAGTTGTAATCGAAATATTGTCCGGCAGCCTCGTCCCACAAAAAATGATCGATGCGGCGGCAACGTTCCACGGCGCGATCGCGCCACTGCTGCGCCAAATCGGAATGCCCCAAAATCTCGTTAATCTTTGCAGTATCTAGCTCCATTTGATACAGCAAAACGTTCAAACAAACCGGGGCATAGTGAATAATATCGATGCTGAACGGACCAAACCGATTGGTGATATCAAAGCCCGATTCACGCATCGATCGATCGCCTTTGTAAAACAAATCGGTGAATTCATCCGTCTCGGAATTGTAGTACTGGCTCACGTCATAATCGAGGATTTCGTGGTCGCGATAGTACTGTTTGACGCGATCGTAATGCGTCCGTCCGGCTTCATCAATTTCATCTGCAACGGCTTCCGGTGCGGGACCTTCTCCTAATGCAAAATAGCGGGAAAGTCCCGTTGCCTGGTTCAAATGTGGCGGCACAACCCAAAAGAAATAGTAGGCTTCAACAGCGGGCAAAGTCGATCGCAGCCAGTCAACATCCTGCGTATGCTCAAACTGGGCAAGAATCATCAATGTGAGGACAGGCGGTTGCGATCGCGTCAGTTGATACGTCCGATTTGCATTTAGCACCATGCCGTAATGCAAAACTTCGTAAACAAGCTGATCAACCATGCTTTTGGCGAGGTCAATTTCGCCATCTCGCAACAGTCCAAGCTGAATAAAATAGCTGTCCCAGCCATACATTTCATTGAAGCGCCCGCCCGGAACCACATAGTCATGCGGCAGATACAAAAGTCCGTGCTGCTCAATCATGCACACTTCCGCAGGCAAAGTCCGTAAATCAATCTGCTGCCATTCTTCTGGCGGCAAAATTTTCTGTAATTCCTGTTCGATCGCCTCTCGATCTTCCTGAGGCGAAACATAGACCGGATAGCGATCGATTTCGCCATGAAATTTTGGATCGCGAGCCGCATCCAAAATATGTTCTTGCGATCGCGTCAGCGTCTTCCAAGTTTCTTTAATGTAGGCACGAACGGCTTGAATTTGTTCGATCGAAGGAAAAGCTTCTACAGAAATCACGAGATTATAGCTCTTATGAACGGCAATCGATCAGATTATGAATTGCTGATTAGCAGGGCAACCGGAAAAGCAGTTAGCACCGAACGAAGCGGCAAAACTTCTTCCCCAGTCACGGCTTGATCGGTGATTACATTGTGCCATTGGGTCGGCATTTCTGACGGCAGCTTCAGCACCGTATCACCCCAAACTTCACCGAACGGTAATTCTCCCGGAGGCATCAGTTGAGTGAAGAAACGAGGCGCGATCGCGATCGCTGTTTGACCTTCATAACGACGGGCGAAGGCAATCACGTTATTTGAGTGCTGGCCTGCGATCGTGAGAGGTTCATAGCTGCCATGCAGGAATAGATCGGGGTGCGCTTTCCTTGCTTGGAGCAGCTTATAAGTCAGGAATAATTTGACGGCTGCGGTTTCTTTTTCTGCTAACAGTTTTCGCGTGAGAGAGATTGAATCTTCCGACGATTTGATCGTTTCAAGCATCTGCATCCGCTGCGGATAATCGATCGGACGGCGATTATCTGGATCAACCATACTTAAATCCCAAAGTTCCGCACCCTGATACAGATCAGGAACTCCAGGGGAAGCATTTTTTAACAGCACTTGTGAAAGCGAATTGAACACGCCATACTCGGCAATCTTCTGTTGAAACGGCTTGAATGTTTCCAAAAACTTGTTATCAGCTAAAACCGCATCAATGAAAGCAACGCAACCCTCTTCATACTCACTATCAGGACGCAACCAAGCCGTATGAACCTTCGCTTCTCGAATTGCTTTGGTGAGGTAGTCTTTGATGCGCTGTTCAAATTCAGGAATTTCTGATTCGGCAAACGGAAACGAACCGATTAGTGTTTGGTAGAAGAAATATTCGTCGTTGCGATCGGGAATCGTTGCGCCTTTCCACTTGATTTTCTTGGACTGATTGATCTCACTCCAAGCCTTAATCTGTTCGCGCCATTCTTCAGGCAACTCTGAAAGAACATTGAGGCGCGATCGCGCATCTTCCCCGCGCTTTGTATCGTGCGTTGCGGTTGCGCTCATTGCTTGCGGCCAATGTTGCGATCGATCTTGATTAAAGGCATGAAACTCGTCTGTCGTAATGCCGAAGTGTCCCGGATTGCCGCCGACTTCATTCAGTGAAATCAGGCGATTATAGACATAAAGCAGCGTATCTTCGACTCCTTTCGCCATCAGTGGCCCTGTCGTCTGCTGCATTCGCATCACGAATTCAATGCGCTCATCTCGATGCTCGGTAATCAGCAGTTCTTGGTCTTTGCCTTCGAGAATACTTTGGATGAATTCGAGTTCTTTAGTCAGCAGCGGAATGTTTGATTTCGCTTGGGCGATCGCTTCTTCAATGTAGTGGCGATCGCTTTCAGTAACTTTATCTTCCTCAGTAATGTAAGTCCGATAGACCGGAAACAATGCTAACACTTCACTCAACGCCCGCTTCAAGCCGTACAGCGTAAAGTCGCTGCCGCGCCGAGTTTGTCCAGCGATTCGCTTAAGCCGCTGAGCCAAATTCTCAACATCACCCGCCAGATTTTTGTCGATGATCAAATGCTTTTTCTGGGCAACAAGTTCTTCATAGGAGCCGCCAAGTTTCGCAAAATCATCGTAGATTTCTTGAAAAGCATCAGCGTTTTCAGGCAGGCAGAAAACGCCGTTCACGTAGTTAAGAAAATCGTAACCGCTAGTTCCTTCAACAGGCCAATTGGGAGGAAGTTGTTCACCAATTTCGAGGATTTTTTCGACTGTGATGTAGGTGTCTCCAACTTTTTCGCGGAGGCGGTCGAGATAAGTTGCCGGATCATACAGTCCATCAATATGATCGATTCGCAGTCCGGTAAATTTGCCTTCTTTCACCAACTGCTCGATCAAAGCATGAGTTCGATTGAAAACTTTTAGTTCTTCGACGCGAACCGAAATCAACTCGTTGACGGTGAAGAAACGACGATAGTTGATTTCTTCCGCACCAACCTTCCAAAAAGACAAGCGATAAAACTGTTCTGAAAGCAGTTGATGAAGTGGTTCAATGCTGTCTGGATTCTCTTTTGCGCTGCTGAAAAATTGAACGTTGCCATCAATAAAAGCTTTAACGTCAGAATTTTGCTCGTACAGTTCGCGCAGCAAACCTTTCACGAAAGTAATTTGGTCGTAGCGTTCTTTTCCCTTCGCTTCATTCGGTGCGCTTTTGAGCAGATAGAGAATTCCCAGCAGTTTAATGAAATCGGGATGACGACGACCGATCGATCGCGCCAAAGACCCCAAATTGTGCGTCAAAAATCGAGTATAAGACTCAATCCGAACAGGCATTTTCAAAGCGTAATAGGCCACGCTCAAGCTGGATTCATTGTACTCCAGCTTAATCTCGCCATTCTCTAAACTTTCACCGTAGAAACTACCCAGCAGCGGAGCCAGAACACGCCCGTGAATATCTTCATAAGGATGATTCCAATTGATGTCAAAGTAGTCGAAATACTCGGAGTTTGCTCCGTTTTCCAAGACATCCATTAGCATCAGGTTGTCGTTATCGTAGGCCATGTGGTTCGGCACGATGTCCTGTAGCCAACCGAGCGATCGACCCTGCACCAAATCCGTCAAAGCGGCAAAATCTTCCGACGTGCCAAGCTCAGGATTTAGCTGATTGGGATCAACAACATCATAGCCGTGTGTACTGCCCGATCGCGCCTTGAAGATTGGGGAAGCATAAACATCGGAAATGCCCAGATCGGCAATGTAGTCGATGGATTTTTTGAGCGGCGGTAAACGGAAAAATCAGAATGAAAGTTGCAGGCGATAGGTGGCGGTAGGAATTTTCATAGAAATCGTTTTAGGCTTGTTGATAAACTAGAAAACTGTGGCCTTGAATTGGGATTTGCTTGGCTTGAGATGCGTCGATCGCACGACTTCCCACCCTCATCCATTTCTCTTCCGCCGAATCGAGAATCTTACGCCAGTTGCCTTTAATGGGAAACTCGATCGATTTCTCCTGTTCGCTAAAGTTAAGCACAGCAAGGATGTGGCTGTCTTCATGCCAGCGATGTAGGAAGATCAGCTTTTCCGCTTCGATCGTCCAAGCGTCCATCGACTGCTTATCAAGATGCTTCAAAGCGGGAATGGTGCGACGTAGCTGAATTAGATGTTTGTAGAGATCGCGCAAGACTTTGTGTCTGCCGTCTTCCTGCCACAAATTCCAGTTGAGTTTCGATCGCTTAAACGTCTCCACACTCTCTGGATCGGCGTATTCCTCTTCCATGTGAAACGCTTCAAATTCTTTCTTGCGACCCTTCCGAACGGCTTCGATCAAGTCGGGATCGCTGTGGCTGACGAAGTACAGGAAATTTGCTTTTTCGCCGTATTCTTCGCCCATAAAAAGTAGGGGAATATAGGGCGCGAGCATGACGGCAGCAGCGGATAGTTTGAGTTGTTCAAATGTGATGATGTGGGAAAGTCGATCGCCCAAGATTCGATTGCCAACCTGGTCATGATTTTGCGCGAAAACGACAAATCGATCGCCCGCCAAATGACTTGAATCGCTGCCGTGCCAGTGATTTCGATTCGGGGCAAACTGCCAGGAATAAACAAAGCCCTGTTTGTAAGCTTTCACCAATTGCTCACAGCTTCCGTAATCTTTGTAATAGCTGATTTGTTCACCTGTAAGCAAAACATGCAAACAGTGATGAAATGCATCGTTCCACTGTCCATCCAGTCCGTAGCCGTTGTCTTCAAGCCTGCTGACCAAGCGGACATCGCTTAGATCGTTCTCGGCTACTAACAGAAATGGCCTGCCTTTTTGCTGAGCAAATTCGTGTGTAGCTTCTGCGAGTTCACGTAGAAAATGCTTTGCACCGATGTCAAAAATTGAGTCGGTTGCGTCTAGCCTGAGCATATCAATGTGGAAATGCTCGAACCAGTAGAGCGCGTTTTGAATGAAGTAGTTGCGGACTCCGTAGCTGTAGGCGCGATCGAAATTCAAGGCTGCACCCCAGGGCGATCGATACGCTTCCGTAAAATACGGCCCAAAATTTCCGATGTAGTTTCCTTCGGGACCAAAATGGTTGTAAACCGAATCTAAAACAACGGCAATTCCTTGTTCATGACAGGCATCTACGAGGCGTTTTAGTCCTTCTACTCCGCCGTAAGAATTTTGAGTTGCGAAGGGATAAACGCCGTCATAGCCCCAATTTCGATCGCCCGGAAACTGAGCAATTGGCATTAGTTCGATCGCATTCACACCAAGTTCTTTCAACTCTGGCAAACGCAGAATAATCGCATCGAAAGTACCTTCCGGCGTGAACGTGCCGACGTGCAGTTCATACAAAATCATTTCAGCTTGCGGAACGTTTTTCCACTGATGATCTGTCCATTCAAACTGCGAATGATCGACAACGGCGGACGCCTGATGCACACCGTTCGGCTGAAAATATGAAGCGGGATCGGGGTAGGTTCGATCGCCTTCTAACTCAAGCAAATATTCAGTTCCGGGCGGAATTTCATCAGCTTCAACTTGCCAGTAGCCGTACTCGATTTGCTGCATTGGCAATCGCTTTTCGATCGGCGCAATCACCTTGACAGCAACTTCCTTTAACTGCGGTGCCCAAACTGTAAACTTGCAGCGATCGCTCCCCAGATATTCCGCTCCAATCTTCACCTTTCCGCCTCTAGTTCTTTGTTTGGCAATCTTCCAAACTGTAGAAGCCATGCAAAAGATAGAGGCACTATCGAAAGATGTATTTTTGTGAATTCAGCGACTTGCCTGACGCAGGGCGGCAATAATTTCGAGATTGGCTTTGGGGAAAGGAAACTGATCGAGGTCGGCCAGTTCCACCCAGCGGATTTCGTCACATTCGATCGGCTGCGGTTCGCCGCCCAGATAGCGGCAGTGGTGGACGTTGAGCGTGACGCGGAAGTGCGTGTAGGTGTGATCGACCGTGACGAGGTGATCCCCCACTTCGATATCGATCGCTAGCTCTTCTTGAATTTCGCGGCGGATGCACTGCTCGATCGATTCTCCGGGTTCAATTTTGCCGCCCGGAAATTCCCACATTCCGCCGAGCAAACCTTCGGGGCGACGGCGATCGATCAAAATTTGGCCTTGGTCGTTCCAAATTACGGCCACGCCGATCGACTTGTGCGGAATCGGGGCGCGATTTTCAGAAACGGGAATGTCGTTTTGCATCCCTAAATTGTACGCCTGACAAGATTTTTGCCAAGGGCAGAGCAAGCAGGCGGGCTGTTTCGGGGTGCAAATTGTCGCGCCCAAATCCATGAATGCCTGATTGAAGTCGCGGGGACGCTGGGGATCGAGCAGTTCTTCGGATAGCTGCCAGAGGGGAGCGATCGCCTTACTCGGCGGAACCGGAAGCGCGGCAATTCGAGCAAGAACACGCTTGACGTTGCCATCAAGAATCGGCACGGGCAGATCAAACGCCGCTGAGAGAATGCCGCCCGCTGTCGATCGCCCAATTCCCGGCAGCGCCAAAACCACCTCTAGATCGTGCGGAAATTCACCCAGAGCGACACTTCCTGCGCCGCCCGATGCAGATTGCGAGCGCGAGCATAGTAGCCTAAGCCCTGCCACGCCTTCAAGACCTGCTCTTGGGAAGCGGCGGCGAGTGTTTCGATCGTGGGGAATCGATCGAGCCACCGTTCGTAATACGGAATCACCGTTTTCACCTGGGTTTGTTGCAGCATAATCTCTGAAACCCAGATGCGGTAGGGATCGCGAGTTTGTCGCCAGGGCAGATCGCGGCCTGATTCGCCGTACCAATTGAGGAGCGATCGCCTCATCTCAGAAACGGGAAAACTCGGCAGAGTTCGCTCTACCGAGTCCAGATTAGGCTTCCGTGTCTTCACGGCTTATTCGGCATCCGAGTCGCCTTCGGACTGCCAGGATTGCTCAAACTGAAGGCGCTGTTCGGCGTTGCGGAGGAAGTAGCCGCTGACCATCGCGGAGGCTAGCAGACGGCCAAGCTGTTCGCGGCTGGTGGAAATTTCGACATCAAATTCTTCGGGAGGCAGACCGCCAAGCAGTCCGATGATGTTGCGCTCCATTACCTTGAAGACTTCGCCCGATGCGGGCTGTGATAGCTGGGCGATCGTCTCTGGAGTCATGGATTTCACATACTTCCACAGGCCATCAGATTCTGCTTGATTGCCGAAGAAGTTGGAAACGTTGGATGTGTTGTTCATCGTGAAACCCTTGCTTTTGCTGGTTAATATTACTTTAACAATGGGGGTTAGACGATCGCAGTGGGCGCAACCGAACTGCGGAATAGAGAATTCCACACGCCATTTTGCAACGGTTTTCACCCCAAATTCTTCACATAAACTCGATCGCACCGCTCTGTTTCAACACCCGTCGTCGGCTCGTAGCCGCTGCCTTCATATAGCTTAACGGCTTCCTTGAGGACGCTGGCCGTTTCAATCCAAATTTGCTCAAAGCCTTTGGCGGCGATCGCCTCCTCCAGCTTTTTCAGCAAAAATCGCCCCAAGCCGTGACCACGAGCGGCAGGCAGCAAGTACATTTTGCGAATTTCGACGGCTTTTGGGGCACGGCTAATCGGATAATATCCCGCCGTTCCAATGATCTGCCCGTCGCGCTCCACGACCCAAAATTCGCCGCCCGATCGCCAATATGCTTCCTCGACGCGCAGCACATCGGTATCGGCTCCAACGGGTTCGCTCTCCAAGCCGTATTCAGTTAGGACAGAAAAGATCAAATTGGCGGCAATTTCGCGATCGCCCGGTTGCCAGTCGCGAATCCAAAAATCACGGTACTGCATCAGGGATATTCGTGCGACAGATACGGCAAGGCAATCAGTTCAGCGGCTCGATCGCCCACTTTCACCTGCAAGTTCGGCTCGATCGCCTTGGTGCGAATGTATGCCAGTCCAATGTGATCGATCGCGCTGGTCAGCTTTCCGATCTTCTCTTCTCCTGCAAAAACGGGCGTTTCCGGTTCCGCCTCACCATCAAGGCGAACGCCCCAAAGCTGCTGCTTGACGCCGCGATAGGTGTGCAGACGGGCGATCGTTTCCTGCCCAATGTAGCAGCCTTTGCTGAGCGAAATGGTGTGCCACAGTCCGGCTTCGAGCGGGTTGTAGTCTTCGGTCAGTTCGCGAGCGGGCATCGGGCGACCCTGCTCGATCCGCAGTTTTTCCCAAGCGGCCTCATCAAGCAGAGTCATTGCGCCAAAGTGCTGCCGCAAAGCATCGGCATCGGCTGACGCAGCAATCAGCGTGTATCCCGGTAGCGCCAACCCTGTGCCGACAACGAGCCGAGTTTCGATTCCAGCGATCGACACCACCTGATGCGAATACGTCTGATCGGGAAGATCTTCAAGGCCGATCGAGTCGCGCAGTTCTTCGGGCGAACCGAGCAGCGTCAAGCAAGTCGTGGCGGATGTGAGATTTTTCAGATCGACGCGATCGGCAAAGAAAATGTAGCGATCCATCCAGTCAATCAGGCGCTGATCGAAGCCGGGAGAAGTCAGCAGCAAAACCGAATCTTCCAGAACAAGAGCGGTGACCAGATCGATCGTGCGTCCGGTCGATGTGACAAAACGGTGTCACAGCCTTGTCCGGGCTTGAGGCTTTGCAGATCGTTGGTGGTCTGGTTGTGCAAAAATCTCAGCCGATCGTCCCCGCTCACCTGAATGCGTCCCCAGTGCGATCGATCGATGATGCGGTTGCGATCGCGGTTGAAATTTCCTGCATAGCCTTCTTTGAATTTTTGCCTTGCTTCTAGTCTAAAACCTGTTTGCTGCGGGAATTTAGGGCAGGCGAAAGCCCTGAAGCTGCTTTTGTTCCGCCCTCAATCCTTACCCTGCACCAAACGCCGAATTCCTC
>JAAUTJ010000056.1 GCA_012031475.1 Leptolyngbyaceae cyanobacterium SM1_3_5
CTAGCAAGTGTATTTCGGCAAATCGGCGGCGGCGCGTTTCCGCCCGTTGTTGAAACGTTCGATCGCGGCAAAACCATTTTCTTTTCCTGGTGATCCGGCTGAGCGCGTTTATTTTCTGGTCAAAGGCGCGGTCAAGCTTTCGCGAGTCTACGAAGCCGGAGAAGAAATTACGGTCGCCCTTTTGCGCGAAAACTCGGTTTTTGGCGTACTGTCGCTGATTACCGGACAGCGAGCCGATCGCTTCTATCACGCCGTTGCTTTCACTCCCGTTGAACTGCTCTCCGCGCCGATCGAGCAGGTCGAAAAAGCCCTCAAAGACAATCCCGACCTGTCGATGATTTTGCTGCAAGGCTTGTCTTCGCGGATTCTGCAAACCGAATGATGATCGAAACTTTGGCGCATCGCGATATGGGGTCGCGTCTGGTCAGCTTTTTGCTGATCTTGTGCCGCGATTTTGGCATTCCTGGCAATGAGGGCATCACGATCGATCTCAAGCTCTCCCACCAAGCGATTGCCGAAGCGATCGGCTCGACGCGCGTAACGGTGACGCGACTGCTGGGCGATCTGCGCCAAGACGAAATGATCTCCATTCACAAAAAGAAAATTACGGTTCACAATCCGGTTGCCCTTAGCCAGCAGTTTACTTAGGGGTTAGGGGTTGAGGGTTGGGGGTCAGGAAAGCACCCGACACCCGACACCTGACACCCGACACCCCATAATAGAAGTCGCTGCACGATCGATCGAACATGAGAAAAAGCGCAATCTGGCTGGCTTGGAGCGGTGTAATGCTTTGGAGTTCAGCAGCAGTCGCCCAGACGGAACAGCCGCTTGGCGTGGTTTATCCGCCGGACGGACATGAAACAACAGCAGCCCAGATTTTTCTGATCGGCACGGCTGCACCCACTGGGGAAGTGACGGTGAACGGTGAGCCGATCGATCGATCGCCCGCCGGACATTTCGCGCCGAGCTTTCCGCTCCAGCTTGGCGAAAATACCTTTACGCTCCAGCGCGGCTCGGAAACGGTTGTGATTCGCGTCATCCGAAATTCAGCAGAACCGCCCGCCCCGATCGGTGCAGCATTTGGAGAAGGATCGCTTTCGCCCGCTGTGGATATTGCCCGAATGCCCGGTGAAACCGTTTGTTTTGGCGCGATCGCGCCTCCCAATGCTGCCGTTTCCGTCACGCTGGCTGGAATACAAGTTCCTTTGCTACCGCAGTCGGGCGCGATCGCTCTGCCGCCAAATTCCGCTGTTTTGACCAGCCAAAATCAGCCGATTTCCCTCACGGCTCAGCAGTATCGCGGTTGTGCCCCGCTTAATGCGTCGCCTGGGGCGCTGATCTATGGCAATTCCATTGTCACGGGTGCGGTTGTTCCTGGCGCTCCATCAGGGGTCGCGTTTGGGGCAGGGTCGCTGAGTTCTGACAATCGAACGATATCTTGGGCAGTGCTTCCGATGCTGAGCCAGTTTCAAGACTTGGGACAGCCTGAATTTCAACTGCAACTCAATGGCGAAACCGTGACGCAAACTGGAGCGGGGCGCGTTGAACTGCTGTCGCCCATCAATCCGCAGGTGGTGGAAGTGATTGCGGCATCGGGAACGGCGCGATCGGGTGCAAGTACAGACTTTTCCCGCCTGACACCGCTGCCGACAGGAACCAGAGCCAGCGTGACCGGACGCGAAGGCGAATGGCTGAGGCTCGACTATGGCGCATGGATTCGATCGAGCGAAACGCGCACAGTGGAGAATGCCGCCCTGCCGCGATCGCTGATCCGCAGCGTTACGACAAGGCAGGCGAACGGCTGGACGGAAATCGTTTTCCCGCTTCAGGTTCCGGTTCCGGTCAGCGTCACTCAGGGCGATCGCACCTTTACCCTGACGCTGCACAATACGATCGCGCAGACCGACACAATTCGCGCTGATGCGGATGCGGTGATCGATCGGCTGGACTGGCAGCAGGTCGCGAGCGATCGCGTCCAATACACCTTCAGCCTCAAATCCGCTCAGCAGTGGGGCTACAAGCTGCGCTATGAGGGAACCAGCTTGATCCTCTCGCTACGGCATCCGCCTCAGCCGGGAACCCGTGAGCAGCCTTTGGCCGGAATGCGGATTTTGCTTGATCCCGGTCATGGTGGCCCCGAAGATTTGGGCGCACGTGGCCCTACCGGATATCCCGAAAAGGCACAAACGCTCGTGATCGCCAATCTGATTCGCCCGCGTCTGGAAGCGTTGGGCGCAACCGTCTTGATGACGCGAGAAGACGATGCCGATCTATTTCCGCAAGACCGCGTGAACTTGATTAACGAACTGGAGCCGACGATCGCTCTCAGCCTCCACTACAACGCCCTGCCTGATGACGGCAAACGCCGTAGAAACCGCAGGAATCAGCACCTTCTGGTACAACGCTCAGGCTCACAATCTGGCGCAGGTGATCCACGATCAACTCGTGCAGCGGCTCGATCGCGCCTCGTATGGCGTCTACTGGAACAACCTCGCCCTCACCCGTCCCACCGTCGCGCCTGCCGTTCTGCTGGAATTCGGCTTTATGATCAACCCGGAGGAATTCGAGTGGATTGTTGATCCGCAGCAGCAAGAGCGCCTTGCCGATGCGCTGGCGCAAAGTTTGGTCGATTGGCGCAGGTCGATCGAATAGACCGCCCTAAGCCCGCAAATTCGGCTGGAGCAACTGCCCCCAAACGCGATCGAAGGGATGCACCTGCTGCACTCGTTTCCCATTGCGATACACAGGTCGCCCTTCGTTCGCCCATTCAAAAATTGAGCCTTCCAAATTTGCCGCCCGCGTGTAGCCCGCCTGCTGCAATCGATCGACCAGCCGCGACGATCGATATCCCACCGAACAATAAGCGACGATCGGCGCATCGAACGGTAAATCCAAGCTAGAAAAATCCTCGGTTCTCGGATCAATTCGCCGCGCATTCAAAAGGTGACTAACCGCAAATTCTGATTCAGTACGCACATCCAGCAAAACCAGAGATTCCGCTTCAATTTGCTTCGCCAATTCTGCGGTTGAAAGCTGTTTCACCTGCGGAAATTTACTGCGAATTTGGCGTTTGAGAAGTTGCCAGAGGAGCGATCGAAAAGCATCCATATCGTCATTTCATCGATACATTTCTCGACGAGTTCTTATACTTGTTTAACCTGTTCAAGTGGAATAAAACCGTCTTCTGCAAGGGCAACTTGGGCATCAGCAAGATCTTCAGCATCTTCGAGTTCTTCAACCTGTGCTTGGTTCTGTTTGTAGCGCAAGAACAAGATGAAATTGAGAATTTCTTGCCACTGGTCTTGAGGAAGCTGGTCAAGACTTTGAATAATGAGTTCTTTAACGCTCATTGTGCTGCTGCTAATGCTTCAGTGTCAGCCTAGCATAGATTATTAGTTCTTTTTGCAGCGTAATTTCTGATGGCAACTCGACGGAACGATCTATCCTTCTACGATCGCATGGCTCCGCACTGGTGGAATCGATCGGCCAAAATTTTTGCACTCAATCATTTGAATCCGCTCAGGTTTGAGTATTTCGATCGATTCGTTCCCGATTGGAAAGATTTGCGCGTTCTCGATGTCGGCTGCGGCGGCGGCTACACCTGCGAGTTTTTAGCAAGTCGGGGCGCGATCGTGTCAGGAATTGATCAGTCACAAGCCTGCATCAACAGCGCGATCGAACACGCGAAGCAGAATTATTCGATCGAGTATCAACAAGGATTTGCGGAAAAGTTGCCTTATTCAGATCACAGTTTTGATGTGGTGGTTTGTGTGGATGTGCTGGAGCATATTGAGGATGTGGAAAGGGCGATCGCGCAAATTCAAAGAGTCTTAAAATCCGGTGGAATATTTCTATTTGACACGATTAATCGCACCTGGAAATCAAAAGTTGTGATGATTTGGCTGCTGGAAAATTTGCTGGGTGAAATTCCTAGCGGCGTTCATGACTGGCACAAGTTTATTTCGCCGGAAGAACTGAGGAACTATTTGGAGCGATCGCAATTCTCAAACATCGATTTTCACGGCTTCAATCTGTTAGGAGAAACTATTTCTGAACAAATTTCTGCCTACCGCTACTACCGCAAAACGAAAAATTTTCGCGCTTCAATCAGTGACGATCTATCGGTCATGTATATCGGCAAAGCAATCTCAAAGTAGTGCGGCTTCCGGTTCGATCGCGTCTGCTAATTCCACTTCAAGCTGTGAGCGCAGCAGTTCGCCTGTGCGGTGCAACCCTTGCGCTAGGGTAATGCTTTCTTGGGTCAGGACGCCGATCGCCTGATTGGGAGATTCGCGAGTCACGATCGGCAACTGATGCAGGCCGCGTGTTGCCATCCGTGCGATCGCTTCGCTGAGCAGTTCATCGGGATAGGCCAGCAGAATGTCAGTCGTGCAAAGCTGGGCAATCGCGATTTCCAACAGGGTTTTGGTTTCGCCTTCGGATTTGGCTCGCATCAGCAGGCGATCGACATCGTGCAGCGTCACCAGTCCGACCAGTCGATCGTCCGCCATCACAAACGCTGTATGGCAGCGCTGCTCCACCAGGGCAGTTCCGACGCTAGCAAGGGTGGCATCGCTGGCAACTTGCAGCGGCAAGGGTTGCAGCGCGGCGACCACCTGCAAGGGCGGCAGTTCATCCCAAGCGGAATGCAAATCCGACCGAAGCGGCAACGGTTCAGGCGCAGGGCGCACGGGAATGGCAGGTTCGCGAGGCTCGGCGGGATTGGACTCAGGTAGTTCTGTGACAGGTTCGATCGCCTCCTTGACAGCCTGCACAGATTTACTCGGTTCGCTGCGTTTGGCAGGCTCCAGCCATTCCACCAGCCAAACGCTCAGTCCGACCGCAGCCATCAGCGGCAGCACAATTCGATAGTCCTGCGTCAGTTCAAACAAAAGCAAAATCGCCGTCAGCGGTGCGCGGACGCTGCCCGCCAGCACAGCCGCCATCCCGACCATTGCATAGGCGGGCGGCGAAGCCATGTAAGGGTGGAGCATCGGTAGGGCGATCGCCAACACCTTGCCATAAGCCGCACCCAGCGACGCGCCGAGAAACAAAGCGGGCGCAAAAATTCCACCGACAAAGCCGCTGCCGTAGCTCAAAGCGGTCATGATCAGCTTCACGACCAGCAGGGCGATCACCAAAGTCAGCGACAACTGCACATCTTGCAGGATCGATTCGACGGTTTCATAGCCGACGCCCAAAATCTGCGGTAGCCACAGGGCGACGATTCCCAGGCAAAAACCGCCGAAAACCGGATGCAACGGTTGGGGAATCCGAGCCAGCCACGCGAACGCGGGAACTTGCCCCTGAAAGCACTGCTGCGATCGCCGCAACGCCTGCACATACAGCAGCGACACCAAACTCGCCAACACGCCCAACCCCACATACAGCGGTAGTTCCAGCAGGCTCCGCACTTCATAGGCAGGCAGGGCAAAGGCGGGCTGTGAACCAAGTCCGATTTGCGCGATCCAAGCGGCAACGACGGCAGAAAGCAAAACGACGCTGACGGCAGAGGTGGCGAAGGTCGTACCCAAAACGACTTCGAGGGCAAAAAAGACTCCGGCGATCGGCGCATTAAATCCCGCCGCTAATCCTGCCGCCGCGCCCGCGCCCAGCAACAGCCGCTGCCGTTCCTGCGAAACCTGCAAGACTTGACCGAGCAGCAGGCCGAACGTTGCGCCAATTTCAACGCTGGGACCTTCGGGGCCAAGGGATGCGCCGCTGCCCAGCGAGATCGAGGCGGCGACCATTTTGGCGATCGGCTTCAGTGGCAGAAATTCTCGTCCGCTCTGGACGGCTTCCATCAGCGCACTCAGTCCGGGACCAAAGTCGCGAATCCGCCAGCGCAACAGGCAGATCACCAAGCCGCCCAAAATCGGAATCAAAGCCAGCGTCCACGCGCCCCAAACCGAAAGGAAGCTCAGCACTTCCCCCAGCATTAGATCGTGAACTAGGTGAATCAGCGCTCGGAACACGACGACGCCCGCGCCCGCTCCTGTGCCAATCAGCACAGCCAGCAGCAGCACGACGGATTCGGGTGAAGGTTGCAGGCGGTTTAGAAACTGCTTCAAACCTGAAGCTGTGCTGGGCGCGACAGGCTCAGGCGACAGCCTCTTAGCGGCGGGCGTGGAAGTCATGGACGATACCCTGGGCGTTCCGTAATCTGCGCGATCCCGCAAGCGATCGCAAAGTCGCAGTGCTGTTTTTATTGTCGGGGATACTGCCCTGGATGTTGCGGCAAATCCGGGAAAAAGTGGCACGATCGCCCCATTACACTGAGGCTTCGATCGGCGTCCGCTGGGTTAACCGCTGTACTGCGGCAATCAGCTTTTCGACGCTGGCCGGATCGGTGTCAAAGGCAGTCACGAGTCGCGCCGTTGTGGTGTTGCCCGTTTGGTCGGGGTAGAAATCGGCGTAGAACTGGAAGCCTTCGGACAAAAGAGCTTGGGCGATCGCAGTCGGAAACTGCACAACACCTCGTTTGCCTCGACCGGAAAGCACAAGCGCACCGTTGGCAAATCGGTCAGAGCTTGCGCCAATCGTGCCGCCATTTGGTTCGCATGAGCGGCATGACGCAGCCACAAATCGTTTTGCAAATAGGCTTCAAGCTGAGCCGACAAAAAGCGCATTTTCGAGAACAAATGCCCCGCCCCGCTTGCGGCGATATTCAAAATCTTTTGCCAGGTCGCGATCGAAAAACACAACGGCTTCCGCAGCCATCGCGCCGTTTTTCGTCGCGCCAAACGACAAGACATCCACGCCCGATCGCCACGTGATATCCGCCGGAGAGCAGCCCAAACTGACGATCGCATTCGCAAATCTCGCGCCGTCCATGTGCAGCTTCAGGCCGTGCGACTGGGCAACTTGGGCGATCGCCGCCACTTCCGATCGCGAATACACCGTTCCCGCTTCGGTGGCCTGCGTCAGACTGATCGCGGCTGGCTGGACGTGATGGACGACACCCGCTCCGGCTTTTGCCAGAACAGCCGCGAGATCGTCAGCGGTGAGCTTGCCGTTGGGGGTCGATCGCGTGACGAGCTTTGCGCCTCCGGTGAAGAATTCCGGTGCGCCGCATTCGTCCACGTGAATGTGCGCGTCGCTGTGGCAGTAGATCGCGCCATAGACCGGGGAAATTGCTGACAGGGCGATCGCATTCGCCGCCGATCCGGTTGCGACGGGGAAAACGGCGACCGGAGTTTCAAATAAGTCGCTAAATTGCGTTTGGAGCCGCTGGGTAATGTCGTCGTTGCCGTAGGGCATGGCCGCGCCCGCATTGGCCGAGGCGATCGCCGCCAAAATTTCCGGTGCGATGCCCGTGACGTTATCACTGCAAAAATTCATGGAACTGCTTCAAACTTCCGCTACTGGTTCTTTTCCCAGTATGAACGGTCGATCGAAATCTAGGGTTCAGCCGGAGCAGTGGCCGCAGGTTCCGGCGATTCTGCCGCACCCGATGGGGCAGCGGGCGAGGTAGTCGGTGAGCTAGGCGCAGTCGGCGCAGCGTCCGGCGCGGCTCCCGGTGAAGGCGAAGCAGCAGGAGACGGTTGACCTTGGGCGAGTTGCTGAATTTGATCTTTATATTGTGCAGGGGCGAGCGCTTCGGCCTGGTTGAACAGCGATCGCGCCTCTTCGTCTTTATCTTGCGCCTGCAAAATTAGCGCTTTAGCTAAGACCGGGCGGAAATCTTCGGCATCGCCTTTGATCGCTTCGTCATAAACGGCGATCGCTTCGGTATCGCGCTCTTGCGTGGCATAAACGCGACCCAACAGCAGACGAACCGAGGTAACATCGATCGTTCCGGGCTGCGCTTTGTTGGCAGCATCTGCCGATCGCAGCGTGTCTTGCAGCAGGCCGACGGCGGCTTCGGGTCGGCCTTGCTGAAGCTGCAATTCCACAAAGCCTTGCAGCGCCCCGATGTCGCCCGGACGCTTGTTGAGCAGTTCACGATAGGCTTGGGCAGCGCCTTCGCGATCGCCCGACCGCAGCAGCACTTGCGCCAGCAAAATCGTGTAGCTCGAATCGGCGGGATTGAGTTCGGCCAGCTTTTTGATCGGGTCGATCGCCGCTTTAAGATCGCCCATTTGAATGCGCGTATCGACTAAGCCGCGCAGCAGCGTTTGATTATTCGGTTCACGCTCCTAGGGCAAGTTCAAAGCCGCGTGATTGCGTTTCCAGTTCGGCTTGGCGAGCCGCCGGACTGCTGGTGGCGGTTGGAGTGCGGCTCTCGCGCCATGCTTCGACAGCGGGATAGATCGCCACGCCGATAAAGGCGAGAACGGCCACGATCAAAACACTATTGATGAGCCAGCGGTTGCGTTTATCGAATAGCACGGGCGATCGCTCCCAAATAACTGACATCTTAACCAATGCCCATTATTAACGACATTGCCTCGATCGCAAGACTCGGTTTGTAAAATTCAGCAACAAGATTCGATCGCCAATCATGAGCATTGCGTGAATTTGCCTGACGTTGAGGATCGCGTCTGTATAAACAATCTGTATGAACAAATCGAACCGCAATTCAGGGGAAGATGACCGTCTTTCTGTAGAGACTCGGTAAAATTCTTGCGGATGCTAACCTAGTGTGTAACTTGCGTTGGTATTCTGCTGTAAAGAGAAGCAAACAGCGTTTGTCTGTTGCGATCGAGGCGATCGCCTCAGCTTTGTCATGGTCATCTGCTTATCGCCCTGCGGTGAGTGGACAGTCTCGCTAGGAGGTTGAATGAGTTCCGCTCAGAACCAAGTTCCCCAACCCGGACGGTCGCCGTCATCTGCCGCCAGTTCGTCTTCGCAGCAGAACGATTCTAATTCTGCTGCTTCATCCGCAGACTCTTCCGTCGTTCCGAATTCGCCACCTATGATTTCGCCGCCTTCACCTTCCGCCGAGCGCATTTTGTCCAACCTTGATGCGGCTGCAACGCCAGCCCCAACGCCAGCCTCGCCGCCCGCCGATGCCGCTCCCGATCGATCGCCCAGTTCAACGCCCAGACAGCAGCCGATTCCGCCCGCCAGCGAACCCATGCAGTATCGGGCGATCGGGCTGATTCAAGGCCGATATGAAGCCTCACCGGAGCAGTTCACGCGCGGGATGCTGCACACCGAAGATGGAACGGCGATCGATGCCGTGCTGCTCGGTCGCGTCATGAGCTTAGTCCGCAAACATATTGATCTCGAACAAACCCATCTGTGGGTCGTTTATCCCCGCACTCGCGAGAAAAGCGAGAATCTGCACATGCAGGTGGTCGGCGTTTGGGAACCCGAAAAGCTATCGCCCGCTGATGAAAGTGACGAATCGGAAACGCCTGCTGAAGCCGCAGAAAACAACGCAGAAAACAACCAGGACGGCTACTTTTCGATTCGCGGTGAAGTCTTGTTTTATGCTGCCGAACACCAGCGGCTGATCGTGAAGATTCAACAGTCGCCCCGCCCCGGTTCGGAAGAAGGCAAAGTCTTTAAGCTCAACTTAATTGGTGAACTTCCGGGCAACAAATCGGTCGGCTATTTCTGGGATCTGCATGTCGAGCGCAAGGACAATACGCTGGTTGTGCGCGAAGCCAACGTGATTGGTCTTGTGCCACCCAAAAAGCGCAAAGCAGGCGATCGCGGTCCCGACCGTCGCCGCCCCACTGGAGCAGGCCAGCGCCGCCCCGCCGTTGGCCGTCCGCAACGTCCCGATCGCGCTGATCGTCCTGATCGCGCCGATCGCCCCGCTGCCGTCACGCCTCCGGTTCGCCGCGAGCCGATCTCGAAGCCAGTTAAGAGACCAAAGACCGATTCCGTCTAGGCGACACGGATAGTCTGCATCTCAAGGGCGATCGAGTCGATCGCCCTATTTTTTGCCGTTATTTTTTCTGCGATCGCATCGTTTGCACAAACCGATCGAAAAGGTAGTCGGCGTCGTGCGGTCCCGGACTGGCTTCCGGGTGATACTGCACGGAAAACAGCGGCAGCGTTTTGTGGCGCAGTCCGGCGACTGTGCGATCGTTCAGGTTGAGATGCGTAATTTCCACATCCGCATCCGGAATCGAATCCACCGTCAGCGCAAAGCCGTGATTTTGACTGGTAATCTCGACCTGCTGGCTCAGTCCGCAGGGCTGATTCAGCCCGCGATGGCCGAACTTGAGCTTAAAGGTTTCCGCCCCCAGCGACAGCCCCAAAATTTGATGACCCATGCAGATGCCAAACAGCGGCTTGTCGCTGGAGAGCAGCGCTTTTGTCGTGGCGATGCCCTCCAGATTCGCAGCCGGATCGCCGGGGCCGTTCGACAGAAAAATGCCATCGGGGTTGTAGGCCAAAATTGCTTCGGGCGGAGTATCTGCTGGAACGACAATCACACGACAGCCGTAGCTCGCCAACCGCCGCAGAATATTTCGCTTGATGCCAAAATCGATCGCCACCACTGTCAGCGGCTCCGCGTCAGCATCCGCCAGAGTCGGGCGATATTCCCAGGTGGAATCGGTCGGGTCTGACCACTCATAGATCGATCGCGTCGTCACCTCGCGCACCAAGTTCAATCCGGCCATGCTGGGCGCTTCTTGCACCTTCAGCAGCAGTTCCGCCGGATCAAGAATTTCCGTCGAAATTGCCCCGTTCATTGCTCCGCTCGATCGCAGCTTGCGCGTCAGGGCGCGAGTGTCAATCCCGTAAATTCCCGGAATTTTGTGCGCCTTCAGATAGTCGGGCAGCGATTGCGTCGATCGCCAGTTGCTCGGACGATGGCAGATGTTGCGGGCGATCGCGCCGCGCACTTGGGGAGCGATCGATTCTTCGTCGTCGGGATTGACTCCGGTATTGCCCAACTCTGGATAGGTGAAGGTGATGATCTGGCCGCGATAGCTCGGATCGGTCAAGACTTCTTGATATCCAGTCATTCCCGTATTGAAGACGACTTCACCGATCGTCGTCCCCGACGCGCCAAACGACCAGCCAGGGTAGGCCGTACCGTCCGCCAAAACCAACAAAGCAGGAGCAGAAGAAGGCAGCATGATCTTTAGAACAACTTTACAAAAAGGGCGTCCACCAACAGACAGAATAGAGGAATAATTGGATCAACAGCAGCAGGTGCGCGATCGAATCTTCAAGCATTGTGGCATTTGCTCCGAGTTGGCTTCCGTTCAATCCGAAACATTTGGGCGGTTGGGTGAAGAATTGGGCATCGGTCGCCCATCCGCTTTATCCACCTCCCAGCCCACTATTTCCATCTCCCCCATGCGCCAGTTTTCTCTTCGAGCCGTTGTGCTAGTCGGATTCGCATTAAGCGGCTGTAGCACTTCAGTCACTCCGCCGCCTGCACCTGTAGCATCTCCGGTGGCGTCGATCGCGCCGACTCCTGCTCCAGCCGCGCCCGCCCGCCCTGCGCCCGACCCGTTTCAGCAAGGCTTGCGGCGGGCAATGAGTGCCGCAACGATGGCGCAGGCCGCTCAGTCTCAGGACGATTGGCGCTTGGTGGTGAGCCGCTGGCAGCAGGCGATCGAGCAGATGAAAGCGATTCCAGCCGGAAATCCACGCCGCGCTCAAGCCCAAAGTAAAGTGACGGAGTATCAGCGCAATCTCGCCTACGCTCAGCGGCAGGCCGATCGATCGACCGCCCTGCAAAATCCCGATGGCGTCGTGCGCGTCACAGCGGACATTGTTCCCGTTGCTGCACCTGCACCCGCACCCGCGATCGCTCCCGCACCTTCAAACAGCGTGTTTCGAGCGCCAATTCTGCGACGGGTCGGCGGCATTCCCGTGATTGCTGTCACGTTCAACGACACTCAGCAGTACGAAATGATCGTCGATACCGGAGCAAGCGGTACACTGATTACCTTACAAATGGCGGCAGCGCTGAATGTTGTTCCGGTCGGGCAAGCCACCGCCAGCACAGCCAGCGCTCGCAATGTCACCTTTCCACTCGGCTATGTGCAGTCCGTCGAAGTGGACGGTGCGATCGCCTCGAATGTGCTGGTGGCGGTGGCAGGACCCGAACTCGATATTGGCCTGTTGGGACAGGATTTTTTCGGTCAACTTTGACGTGACCATTCGGCAAAATGTCGTGGAGTTTCACCCCCGGTAAAGGTTGGTAGCGATCGATCGCGCCACTGTTAAACGACACCAGACCGATGCAATTCCGACAGGCGCGACCGCTCTAACCAGAACGCCTCGATCGGTTTGCAGCCGACACCCGACACCCACCACCCGACACCCACACCCGCTACACCTTGCTACGATCGAGCCATACGAAGCCAAGGAGTTCACCGCATGGGCGTGTTTGAAGATTTCAGCAACTTTCTCGAAGCGCGACTCGAAGAATTTTTGCGCGACAACCCGGATCTGGAACTGCAAGCCTTGGCCGAAAAGCTGCGCGAACAAGAAGAAGAAACCGTCCGCCTGCTGGCCGAACTGCGCCGCCGCGAACGCCAGCTTCAAGACGAAATCCTCGCCACTGCTCAAGAAGTACAGCGCTGGCACGTCCGCATCGACAAAGCCAAAGCCGCCGGACGCATCGATCTCGTCACCCCTGCCGAACAGCGCGAAGCCGATCTGCTCCGTCAGGGCAACCAGCTTTGGGGACAGATGGAAGCCGTCAAAGACCGGATTAAGCAGTCGATCGATCTGAATGCTCAAATCCAAGTCAAGCGCAAAGAAGTCACTGCCAAAGTTGCCGAAGCTCAAGCCGCCAAAGTCAAAGCCAAAGCGCAACAAACCAGCCAAGCGTGGCAAAACACCACCTTCACCAACCCGACCTTCACCAACCCGACCGATCCGCTAGAGCAAACCTTCCGCCGTTGGGAAATGGACGAGGAGCTAGACCAGTTGAAGCGGCAAATGGGGAAGTAGGGATTGGGGTTAGGGATTGGGGTTAGGGATTGGGGTTAGGGGTTAGGGAAGAGTAAGCGGGTCGATCGCTTAGCTGACTAGCACTTCGCCCTTCAGCATTCGTCCTGCTGCATCCAGCAGGGATTCTTCCAGATAGGGCTTGGTGAAGTAGCCCTTCGCGCCAAGCTGAACCGCCATTTGACGGTGGCGATCGGCTCCGCGTGAAGTCAGCATCGCGATCGGCAGATGGTTGAGGTTGGGGTCTTTCTGAATGCGCGAAAGCAGTTCCAGACCGTCCATACGCGGCATCTCAATGTCACAGAAGACGAGATCGCACGGTAGACCCGATCGCAGCTTCTCCCAGGCTTCCTGTCCGTCGCGGGCTTGCTCAACGCGATAGCCGACTTTGTTGAACGTCATCGACAGCAGTTCGCGGACGGTAATCGAGTCGTCTACGATTAGCACGGTCGGATCGTTCTTCACCACAGGCGGTTCGATCGGCACTTGATCGTCGGCTTTTTCCCACAGCGAGCTTCCGGGTTCGCGACGAATGCGGCCTTGTGACAGGTCGATCAGTTCGAGGACATCCGCGATCGGCATGATGTGCCATCCCAG
>JAAUTJ010000057.1 GCA_012031475.1 Leptolyngbyaceae cyanobacterium SM1_3_5
GGGGATCGATCGCGGTCATCGTTGCCTATCAACGCAAAGCGGGCGGCTGGGCGGAATGTTAAAATCCGCGATTAGCCTCCTGACTGCCACAGCAGTTGTCAGGGTCAGCCGCTCGGATGCTCTGATCCAGCTTCCGGCGCGGCGCTGAGTTTTTGGGACAACGCCACCGACTGGCAACGTTAGTCGAGAATGTCAGGCGATCGACCTGCCACAGTCAAGCATTTCGTGCAGAAATCGCAGTCGATCGCCCAACTCAGCAAAAGTGCAGGATGAAATCGATTGAATTGACCGAAACTTCTTTAAGACTTTATCTTTAATAAGACTGAGTTAATTGCGGCATCAGTAGTTGCACAGTTTCGATCGATGTAGCACAATGAAGCAGCTAGAACACTCTAGCGATCGTGTAATGTTCTGCCTAGAGCCATCTACCGCCACTACAGGGTTTTCTAGGATTGCTGCTCTGCTGAAGCTGATTTTTTCGGCTGCTTCTGCTGATTTGCAAAGCGCTGTATCTACCAAGTTTTTCCTCTGATTGAGTTTTAAGTTGTCAGCAATTCTGCCAAAGAATTGCTTGACCAGTTTAGATGTGCATCGCTGTGATTGCCAGTCGAAATTAAGTTCGGTGTATCGAATCAATGGCTGCGATCGACTCGAATCGATCGCGTTGTTTCCTGTGCGAGGAATTTCCGATTGAAATCAAGTCAATTGCTCAGAACGCTAGAAGCAGTTCGATTTAGCGGGCAACTCCTTCAAGCATCTCCAGGCGGATTGCAATGGGTCTTCTATCTGTCACAGGGACAGATTTGCTATGCAACCGGAGGCGGTCATGCCGTTAGAAGATGGCGAAGAAATGTCGCGCTCTACTGCCCGCAAATGGCAGCGCATCGAATGCTTTGGTATTTTGATCTGGGCAGTCTTGCGGCTGAATCGTTTGGCATGGGTTGGGAATATGCGCTGTTGAATTTATGGAGGTCAAAACAAAAAATCACGGATGAACAAGCCGCGAAATTAATTCACTCGATCGCCGTTGAAATCTTGTTTGATATTGCCCAAACTGCAACCGTCACCGAGCAGATTCAGCCTGAATCGCAATTGCCCGCTTTAGCAGCGTTCTTGGGTGATGCTGAAGCCGTTTCTGTCAATATTTCGGATGCGATCGAAGCAGCGCAATTACGCTGGCAGTCGTGGCAAACGATTAAGCTCGATCGCCATTCTCCGCATTCAGCCCCGATGATTCGACAGGCAGAACCGATGAAGAATCATCTGCCAAAGCTCTATCAAAACTTGAGCAGTCGGCTCAACGGTCAGCATACGCTTTATGAGCTAGCCACTCAAATGAAGCGAGACGTGGTTGAAGTTGGAGCTTCGCTGCTGCCCTGTGTGCAGTTGGGCTGGGTGGAACTGGTTCGCGTCAATGACTTTCCGGTTCCCGTTTTGCGGCAAGATGTTCGTCAAGAAGTCTTGAAACCGCCATCCATTTCAACGCTTAAAAAAGCCGCGAAAATTGCCTGTGTGGATGATAGCGCTTTAGTGCGAAACATGCTGCAAGAACTGCTATCTTCTGCGGGATATGAGTTTACGGGAATCAGCGATCCGCTGCGATCGATCGGCATTTTGATCGCCCAAAAACCTGATCTGATTTTTCTCGATCTGGTGATGCCAAACGCGAACGGCTATGAAATCTGTCAGCAGTTGCGAAAGCTTTCACAGTTTCGTCAAACGCCGATCGTGATTTTGACGGGAAATGATGGCTATGCGAATCGGTTGCGATCGAATTTTGCCGGAGCGTCTGATTTTTTGACGAAACCTTTAGATGCTGAAGCTGTTCTCAACGTAATCAATAAGTATCTCAAAACCGAGTTTGTTCGATAGAGTTTGTTCGACGTTCTTTTTGTGTTTCTACGAGGAAAATGACATGAGTACTGTGCTAGTCGTTGAAGATTCAGCAACCGATATGCAGATTTTAATTCAGTGTTTGCAGCAGGGCGGTTTGAACGTTTTGGTTGCTCAAAGCGGAGAAGAAGCGATCGCCACTGCCACCAGCCAAAAGCCCGATGCCGTCGTTTTGGACGTGGTTCTTCCGGGCTGTAGCGGCTTTGAAGTGTGCCGCAAACTGAAGGCTGAAGCGGACACGAGCAACATCCCCGTTGTGATTTGTTCGACCAAAGGTGGCGAAATGGATCGCTTTTGGGGAATGAAGCAAGGCGCAGATGCCTATTTGCCTAAGCCGATCGATCAAGAACAATTTGTTCGCACGGTGAAGCAGTTGATTCAAAATTAGCTTGAAGCCACTATGTCTGATCTCTCTGTTGCAAATTTGGCTGCACAAACTGAAGTAGCGATCGAAGAAAATGCAGGCAACGAACAGTTTTTGCGGCTACAGCTTGTGGCAGAAACAATCGTGCTGTTGCCCGTTCGTCAGCTTGCCGAAGTTTTAACGATCGAAACGCATCAAATCGTGCCAATTCCACATTTACCAAGCTGGGTAATGGGTATCCATAACTGGCGCGGCGAGATTCTTTGGATGCTCGATGTTGGACACTTCAGCGGTCTGGCTCCCTGGTATCAGCGATCGCATACGTCTGTTCATTCCGTTGCTGTTCTCCAAATTGCGGACGGTGCAAAATCAAAACCTTGGGGTTAGTCGTCAGCAAAATTGAAGAAATTGAATGGTGCGATCCCGATCGAATTCAGTCTTTTACGGCTGTAACCAGCAAACTGGCTTCATTCATTCAAGGCTACTGGTGCAAACCAAACGGAGAAGCCTTAGCGGTTTTAGACGGAGAAGCGGTGATTGCAGCCATGCCAATCTGATCTCGATCGCACTCATTGAATGAAGTGAGGGTTATTTCGTTTAGCTCTGAACAAGAGAACGAAACCCTATCTTCTAGTTCCCTAATCCGGCTTTTTTCGAGCAGCAATCTATCTACTGTTGATGACGGAGTTCCAACCTATGACTCAAGTTCCTTCTAAACCCACTGTCCCCGATTCCTATTCTGAATTTGAGGAAATCAGCGATACGTCAAACTGGCTGGAATCTTCGCCCGCGCAGGCTGTTCGCGTTGGATCAAGACACTCTCAGGCTCCACACCAGAGACTCTTGCGCTGGTGGCAAAGCATTAGCATTCGCCGCAAAGCCACCGTCCTGGCAATCATGCTAGGGACAGTGCCGCTCACTGCATTTGGCATTGAGGAATATGTGCGTTCTTCTAAACGAATCACTCAATCGGTGTCGCAAGCACAAATCGAAGCAGCGACGGTATTGAGCGATCAAGTGATTACCTTTATGCTCGATCGCTACGGCGATCTAGAAGTGGTCGCAAACCTGTCTATCTTCACGGATGCTCAGCTTCGCGATAGCGCATCACTTCAGCAAAAGGCCGCTGAACTCAACACTTTCATCGAAGCTTACGGCGTGTATGACAGCATTGCCCTGTTTGATCTCAATGGCAATGTGTTGGTGAGTGCGGGAGCAGACGTGGGGACGAATGCTCAAGGACAACGGACCCGTAACATCGCTGAGTACGATCACTTCCAGGCCGTTTTAGAAAGCGATCGCCCGCTGATCAGTCAGCCTTCTGTTTCTCCGGCGACTGGGAAAGCGAGCATTTACCTTGCCTCTCCGGTCAAAGATACGGCAACCGAAGAAACGATCGCGATCGTGCGACTGCGAGTGCCTGTTGAAGTTTTTAGTCAGCTTTTGCAGCAAAAAAGCAACATTGGCGCAGAAGCCGCCCCAGGAGAGGAAGCCGAAGAAGAAAGCTCAGAATTTCACCTAGTTGGAGCCGATGGCAAAAGCTTTATTGCGGCAGATGCGGAAGAAGTGGGTCAAGCGGCCACCGAGGAGGTGGAAAACTTTGCCGATTTGCAGGCTGCTGGAGAAGCCACAGCCGCAATTACGACCGATCAGCGTGAAAATACTCGTCATCTAGTTACCTACGCCCCGATCGAAAATTCGGAACTGCCTGACCTGAACTGGAGCATTTTGCTGACGGAAGATGCAGCGGTTGCGTTTGCCGATCAGCGATCGCTGATTTTGGCGCTTGTTTTGGGACTGGGACTGACCGCCCTGATTGTTTCTGCACTGGCAACCTATCTGGCAAATCGCGCCACCGATCCGATCGTGGATGCAGCCGAAGTGGTGAACAGAATTGGTCAGGGCGATCTGGATGCACGGCTTGAAGTGGGCGGACGAGACGAAGTTTCCACTTTGGGAACCAACATCAACAACATGGCCGCGCAGATTCAAGGTTTGATTGCTGCCCAAACGTTTGAAGCGGCGCAGGAGCGTTTGCTGACGGCAGCGAAAGGATCGGGCGTTTTGGGTCGAGCGGAACTGCAAGAAATTCTGAATCAGACCGTTGAGGGCGCACGAACGCTACTGAACCTCGATCGCGTCGTTGTTTACCACTTCGAGGGCGATTTTGGACGCGGCATCATTGCGGAATCGGTGATGGCAGGCTGGCCGAGTGCGCTAGAAGATGGCGTGAACGACTCGTGCATTCCCGCCGATTTGCGGGAAGCTTACCGTCAGGGGCGAGTGGTTGCCACCCGGAATGTCGCTGAGGCAAATTGGCATCCAGACCACATGCAGCTTATGGAGCGCCTGCAAATCAAGGCGAATCTGGTTGTGCCGATCGTGACGATCGATCGCCTCTACGGTTTGCTGATTGCCCACTCCTGCGTTGAGGCGCACGAATGGCAAGAAGCGGAAATCAATTTGCTCAAGCGGCTTGGCGATGAACTGGCCTTGACGATCTATCGAGTCGAACTGCTAGAACAGACGACCAGATTGGCCGAAGAGCAGCGCCAAATCAAAGAAGGGCTGCAAATGCGAGCGCTGGAACTGCTTCAGGAAGTCGATCCGATTAGTCGAGGCGATTTGACGACTCGTGCCAAAGTGACGGCGGACGAAATCGGGACGATCGCAGACTCCTACAACTGACGGTCGATAACCTGCGGCAGATTGTTTTGCAGGTGCAAGATGCCGCGAATCAAGTGGCAACCACGACTTCCACCAACGAAGCCTCGATTCAAACGCTCTCAGCGGAAGCACTGGAGCAGGCGCGATCGATTTCGATCGCGCTTGGCCTCGTTCAAGAAATGGCTCATGCCGTGCAGACCGTCGCCCACAACGCGGCTGAGGCAGAAATGGCCGTTCAGCAAGCCGCCCAAACGGTTGAGATTGGTGACGAAACGATGAACCGCACCGTCGTCGGGATTCAGGGCATTCGCGCAACCGTTGCCGACACCGCCAAGAAAGTGAAACACCTGGGTGAATCTTCGCAGAAAATCTCGAAGGTCGTCGAGCTAATCAGCGCCTTTGCTGCCCAAACGAACATGCTCGCCCTGAATGCCTCGATCGAAGCATCCCGCGCTGGGGAGGAAGGCCGGGGCTTTGCGGTCGTTGCCAACGAAGTGCGCGGCTTGGCGCGACAGTCTGCCGAAGCCACCGAGGAAATTCGCAGTTTGATTTCCAGCATTCAGTCGGAAACGAATGAAGTGGTGGCCGCGATGGAGTCGGGAATCGAGCAGGTTGTGACCGGAACCAAACTCGTAGATGAAACTCGCCAAAGCTTGACCAACATCACAATGGTCAGCGCTCAGATCAGCAAGCTGGTCGAAGCGATCGCGCAGTCTACCGTCATGCAGTCGCAAGCTTCGGAAGTGGTGACACAAACGATGAAAGATGTGGCAGCGATCGCAGAGAAAACTTCAACTGAAACCACTCAGGTGTCATCAGCATTTGAGCAGCTTCAGCAGGTCGCTCAAGCGCTGCAAAAGAGCGTTAATCAGTTCAAGGTGAGCTAGATAGCGGGTGTCGGATGTCGGGTGTCGGCTCCGAACCGTTGTGTCTAATTCTTTGGAACCTGATTGATTGTTGAACAAGGAACCCATGTACGATCTCACGTCATTCTCGAACAGCCACATGCAAAGTTGCGCGATCGCCTCCGCAACATGGATGCCAACGCTCAAAGCATGGAAGAAGTTGCGGATCGCATGGTTCGCTATCTTTATGAGCAGTTAATCAACCCGGAAACGGGTGAATCTGCTTGTGCTTTGGTGCGGTTTTTCAGAACCTATTCCTATCGAGATCTGAATAAAGATCTTCAGGAATATGCCCACGATCTGATCGGTGGGCGATCGATTCCCCTCGGTACAAAATGCCTGACGCTGTTAGCCACCGCAGGGGACGAACCGCACTGGAATTCCAGGCATGAATCGAGCGGTCATAAAGCAATTCCGCTGATTGATAAGGACTTCATCGATCGCGCTCCAATGATCTCACAACTGATTCAACAGTTTGGTTTAGAGATTAACGCCATCTTAGAACCTACTCCTGAAGTGCTGGTAGATTTGGAGCGAACAACCTTCAACGTGTTCTACATTCCTGAAGCCTTGGGAAGCGCTTACATTCCCGCCCAAAAAGATTTCGTCATTCCTTATGGAATTCGATCGATTTTGGGGTTCGGCGGAATGCTGCCTTCTGGCAATTTGTTCGCAATCATTTTGTTTGCCAAGGTTGGCATTCCGCGCGATACAGCCAACTTGTTTAAGTGGATCTCTGCATACGGCAGAATCGCCGCTGCTGCCTTCGACAAAAAGCCAGTTTTTACGGGTTGATAACCGCTACAGAATCAGGGCGCTGCCGTGATTGCAGAACGTTCATTATTGGAAAAACATGACAACTTATCCTACAAAAAAACCTGCAAGCCTGCGTCCAAATTGTTTGTCTTTCGCAGATGTTTTGAGCCAGTCCGTTTCGCTTGCTGCACCTTCGATCGGGATTGCATTAAACATTCCCCTGGTGTTTGCCAGCGCGGGTAATGGTGCTTGGCTGGCGTTTACGCTTGCTACAGTTGGACTCGTGCTAGTTAGTCTCAACATCAATCAGTTTGCGCGTCGATCGGCTTCGGCTGGCGCGCTCTATCTTTACGTTGCGAAAGGATTAGGTTCAACGATCGGAATTGTCTGCGGTTGGGCACTGGTGCTTGCCTATTTGCTGGTTGCAGCAGCGGTCGCGGCGGGCTTTGCAAAATATGCGGATATTGTGCTGACTGAGTTTGGAATTCAGGTTCCCTCGCTGTTGCTGTGTGCGCTCTGTGTTGGCTTTGCCTGGTATTACGCCTATACCGACATTCAGCTTGCAGCAATGCTCATGATCATCATTGAAGTTGTGGCAATGGGCTTCATTTTGCTGCTGGCATTTTCTATTTTGGGTCGGCAAGGTTTTCGCCCAGATGTTGAGCAGTTCACGCTAGCTGGCGTGACTCCAGGCGGCATTAGTTTGGGAATGGTAATCGCTATCTTCAGCTTTGTTGGCTTTGAAAGTGCAGCAACTTTAGGAGATGAAGCGAAGTCGCCAACGCGATCGATCCCGCGCTCTCTCGTTTGGAGTGCGCTCTTAATTGGCCTTTTCTTTATACTCCTGTCTTACTCCGAAGTGCTGGGTTTTCGCGGTAGTGAAATACTCTTAAATCAAGCCGATTCTCCCATCAGTGTTTTAGCGGACTCGGTTGGGGCAGATTGTTAGGAGTCGGCTTAACGGTCGGCATTGTCTTTAGCTGTTTTAGCTGCTGCCTCGCTAGCATTAATGCGGCCTCTAGAATTGCTTATGCGCTAGCCCGACACAGCTTCTTTCCAGCACCGCTTGGTGTCGCTCATACGCGCAACCAAACTCCTCACGTTGCGGTTTCTGTCAGTGCTTTATTGGCATTTTTAATTCCGGGTTCAATGCTGCTGTTTGGCATGTCAGACACCACAATTTACGGCTACTTAGGAACAATTTCAACCTATGGTTTCTTGACAGCTTATCTTCTCGTATCGATCGCGGCTCCCGTTTATCTATCGCAACGTGGAGAGCTTCGATCGCAGCATGTCATCATCTCGATTCTGGCTGGATTCTTTATGCTAATTCCGGTTGCAGGCAGCTTCTATCCAATACCAGCCTTTCCCTACAATATTTTTCCCTACTTCTTCTTGCTCTACCTCGCTGCTGGAGGTTGGCTATTCTCAACTCTCGGCCATCGTGCCCAAATTATTAGAAACATTGAGGACGATGGTGAAGCGGTGCAAGCACAACTCACTGATTAGAGCCATTAATATCTTGCCTGCTCTTGTATTTTGAGTTTGATCGCTGCTCTGCTCAAAATTGACCACATTAATTGACAACATTGTTTTGATGCAGCAAATCTCGATCGCGACTGTAACGCACAAGTGATGAACGATGGCAATGAATTCTGACATCCGTGACCAAGCCTATCAATTTTTTGTGGAAGAAGCGCCTGAGCTTTTACAGGCGATCGAAACAGAATTGCTGACGCTTCATTCTGAGCGCAACACCGCACAAATTCACATCTTGATGCGATCGGCACATTCGCTCAAAGGCGGAGCAGCAAGCGTTGGCTTAGAAACAATTGCGGCGATCGCTCACCGTTGGAAAATATTTTCAAGGCGCTTTATAGCGATAGCTTGGAGATTAATTCCACTTTGGTAAATCATTTGCTTCAGGCTTATGATTGCTTGCGGTTGCCGCTGATGGAGCAGATTACAGTCGGGAGCTTTGATGTCGATCGAGCATTTGCGATCGCGGAGCTAATCTTTCAGGAAATTGAGGCCGTTTGTGGGGATGCGCTGACGCAAACGCAAACCTACATTCCCACTTCCGAAGATATGGGCGTTGACATGGTGGCGTCGATTTTTGAAGTGGATGTGGCTCAAGGACTCGATCGCCTTGTTGCTGCGGTTGCCAATCCCGAAAATCATGAAGTTGCTGGAGAACTACGGGCACAAATTGAAGTGTTCGCCGGATTTGCTGAACTGTTGAGTCTGCCAGAATTTGGCGCGATCGCTCAGTCGATCGAACAGGATTTGAACGTTTCACCTGATTCTGCTTTAGATCTTGCTAAACGAGCGATCGCTGAATTTGAAGCTTGTCGGCAAGCGGTTTTAAGCAAGCGTCACTCTGGCGAAAAAGCTACTTCTTTTACTGTCGAAGTAGCTTCCGTTGAGGACGATCAGCCGATTACCGCAGCCGAAGGTGTAGATCTCGAAGCCGCCCTGTTGCAGCTTAATGGACTTGAGGAAATTTTTGGAGAGGCGATCGAGCAGCCCGAAATGCCGATCGAGGACTTTTCGGAGGAAATTGATGAACCGATCGAATCTACAGCAGAACCATTAGAAATAACCGCTGCGATCGCGTTAGAAAATTTGTTTGATGAGGTGGAAAGTGAGGCGATCGAATCATCCGTTGAATACGAAGACTCAGCTTTAGATTGGATCTTGGAGGAACCTTTAGACTTCAATCAGGTTGAGACAGAATCAAGCCAAGATCTTGCTGCCTTGCCTTCGATCGCTGAAATTGAAACGACTGCTTCTGATGATCAAGCGCAAGATGCTCAAACGCAGATCAATTTTGAAGTATTGGAGGCGATCGAAACAGCTTCAATCGATCGTTCTCTAACTGAATCGATCGAACCAGCATTATCTCTTATCGAAGAAGACAAAACGCTGCGAAAAAATCAACCGTTCAGCGTTTTAGCCGCGAATCTCAGAAGGGGCGATCGCGTCAAACATCAGCCAGCAACCTTACCGTTCGCGTGGATTCATCTCGCTTGGAGAAGATGAATAATCTGGTCGGGGAACTAGCAATTAATCGCGACGCTTTGTCGCTTCAAAACGATCAGCTACAGGGAGTTTCTCGTCAGCTATTGAGTCGGTTTGAGCGATTTCAAGCAATGGTTGGACAGTTGCGGGAAATCTCTGATCAGATGCTTGTTGCTCCAGAGCGGTATGGATATGCTGCAACGGTAGCAAATAAGACGCAAACGGCAGCGATCGCTTATCCGGCTGTTCCCTCAGCAGCAACGGCAGAATTTGATCCGCTGGAAATGGATCGATATGGAGCGCTCCATCCGCAGTTTCAAGAGATTTTAGAAAATCTGGTGCAGCTTGAAGAAAGCATTGACGACATTACTTTGTTTGCCAGACAGTCAAATCAACTGCTCGATCAGCAGCGTAACCGCCTCGGCCAGTTGCAGGATGAAATTATCTGGGCGCGAATGCTGCCCTTGAGCGAAGTAGTCGATCGATTTCCCCGGATGCTGCGCGACCTTGCAACGACCTACAAAAAACCAGTTCAGCTAACCCAAACTGGGACAGGCGTACTCATTGAAAAAGCAATTTTAGAAAAACTCAACGACCCGCTGCTGCATCTGCTGCGAAATGCCTTTGATCACGGCATTGAATCTGTGGATAGCAGGTTGGAGCAGGGCAAGCCAGAGCAGGGACAAATCGAAATTCGTGCCTATCATCGCGGCAATCAAACAATGATTGAAATTCGAGATGATGGACAAGGAATTAATCTCGATCGCATCCGCGTTCGGATCTTACAACTCGGCTTGCTTTCCCCCGAAGAACTGATGCTGATGCAGCCCGATCAGATTCTTGAATTTATTTTTGAACCGGGATTTTCGACCGCCGATCGCGTTAGTGAACTGTCTGGACGTGGGGTTGGACTGGATATTGTGCGATCGCAACTCCGGGCAGTGAAGGGCACAGTAACGGTTAGATCTACGCCCGATCAAGGAACGACATTTACGCTTGCTCTTCCTCTGACGCTAACCATTACGAAGCTGATTGTTTGTCTGGTTAATTCTGCGGCGCTGGCGCTTCCGGCGGACAGCATTGAAGAAATTCTCACGCCCCAACCGAGTCAGGTGAAACAGTCTGGAACGGAGCGCTTGCTGGCTTGGCGCGACCAAATGCTTCCGGTCTACCGACTGGGCGATCTGCTCGCTTATGGTTGCCCACAGCTAGAAATGCCGCTGAGCAAAGCGTTTGTCAGCGTTCCAACTCCCAGCGATTGGGCTTTGCCCATGCTGATTCTCCGACAGGATCAGCAGCTTTTCGCCCTCGAAGTCGATCGCCTCGTCACCGAGCAAGAACTGGTGATCAAACCGTTTGGCAGCACGATCGCGCCACCCAGCTACCTGTACGGCTGCACGATTTTGGCAGACGGCAGCGTGGTTCCGATCGTCGATGCGGTCATGCTGCTCAACTTCAATCAGCTTGAAACTCAAGTTCCGCAGCAGCCACCGAGCTATCTGCCCGCACCGCAAGTTCCGACAATTCTGGTTGTAGATGATGCCGTGACGCTGCGTCGCACCCTCGCTCTGTCTTTGGAGCGGAACGGGTTTCGTGTCTTGCAGGCGCGAGATGGACGAGAAGCGATCGCCCAGCTTCAGAAAAACCCGTTTGTGAAGCTGATCGTCTGCGACATCGAAATGCCCAACATGAACGGATTTGAATTTCTCAGCCATCGTCGCCAAGACAAGCAAATCGCGGCAATTCCAACCGTCATGCTGACTTCGCGCAGCAACGAGAAACACAACTGGCTGGCTCGACAACTCGGCGCAAATGCCTACTTCACCAAGCCGTTCCTGGAGCAAGAATTTTTAGGCGAGATCAGGGAAATTCTCGATCGTCTTCAGTAGAAAATAAACGGTTTGTGTTAGACGGCAGCAGCCTTGGCGAGTCGCTACCGTCTAATTAGCCAACCTGAATTCTGAGTCTTGACGCTGTACTAGGCAGTGTTTTAAAACGCTCGGAACGCCCCCGAACCCCCAATTCTGGGCTTCCGGAGTCCTCAAAGTCCCCCAGAATTGGGGGATTTAGGGGACAAAAGGGGTCAGAAACCAACCAATCAAGCGGTTTAAAACACACCCTAGGCCGTTGCCGCCGTCAAGCAGTCGTCCACGCTGCCTTGATCCAGACCTTGGAAATACGCCGTCAGCGCTTCGGAATCACCAATCAGCGTTCCGTCGATGAACACTTGCGGGACGGTGGTTGCACCCGTGACGGCGCGGAGCGATCGCGTTGTGATATCGCGATTCAGCACAATTTCTTCAAATTCCACATCGCGCTCTTTCAGCATTGCCTTGGCTCCGGCACAGAACGGACAGCCGACTTTGGTAAACAGCGTGACCAGGCGCGGATGGACAGCATCAGGATTGATGTAGTTGAGCATCGTGTAGGCATCTGAAACCTTGAACGGATCGCCCGGTTCTTCCGGCTCAATGAACATTTTTTCGATCACGCCGTTTTTGATCAGGGCGGAATAGCGCCACGATCGCTTGCCAAATCCCAAATCGGCTTTATCGACCAGCATTCCCATTCCCTCAGTGAATTCGCCGTTGCCATCGGGAATCAGCTTGACGTACTTGGAATTCTGGTCTTTTGCCCATTCGCTCATCACAAACGGGTCGTTGACCGAAAGGCACAAGATATCGTCTACGCCGTTGCTATAGAACACGCGAGCCAGTTCGTTGTATCCAGGCAGGTGCGTCGAAGAGCAGGTGGGCGTGAAGGCTCCAGGCAGTGAGAAAATCACAACGGTTTTGCCTGCAAACAGTTCATCCGTCGTCACGTCTACCCACTGATTATCTTGGCGGGTGCGAAAGGTGACGTTGGGGATGTGCTGTCCTTCTCGATTGGTAAGCATTGTGTCAGTGGGGTGAAATGTTCTTTACTAAACGTACTCGTTATGAGTTTGATTTGTCAAGCGATTCCTAACCCTCGGTGGACAGGCGTATCCGGAAAGCCAAGGTAAAATAAAGCCTTGGTTCATCTGCTGCCATCATGCAAGACCTCAAATCTGAACTGACTGAACTGATCGATCAGGCCGAATGGGAGTGGCTCGTGCCGCATGTGCAGCGCGACGCGATCGTCCTTGTGGATACTAATCTCGATTTGGCCGAGGTGGGCGTAGCGATCGCCAGCGATAATGTCCTGTCGGTGCAGCACTGGATTGGGGAGCTTAATTAGTAAAGCCCACGCAGGCGCAGTTAAATGACTGGGAGCGCGATCGCCGCAAACGCTTCACCACGCTGATCGTGCAGCCTTACGTTCTCGTCCAAACCCTTTAGCCGCCCGTGTCATCCCCGTGAAGCCATCCCTATGAGCCATCCTTCTGCTTCTTCGCTGTGGGAGCGTCTTCAGACGATGGCGCTTGTGCGGTTTTTGCTGCTGTTTGCCTGCGGCTGGGCGATTGTGCGCGTTCTCTCTTATTTTGAAACGGTCGTTGTCATTTTTATTTCAGCGACGCTGCTGGCTTTTTTGCTGAGTCACCCGGTGCGCGTCCTGCGGCGGTTTATGCCGCACGGCTGGGCAGTGTTCATTGTCTTTTTTGTCAGCCTGATGCTGATTGTTGGCTCAACGGCAACGCTGGGACTGGCGATTTTGTCGCAGTGGCAGCGAATGACCGAAAGCATTGCGGATTTTATCACCTCGCTCATGTCCGGTTTT
>JAAUTJ010000058.1 GCA_012031475.1 Leptolyngbyaceae cyanobacterium SM1_3_5
AGCCTGCGCCCGCAAAGCCCGCGCCTGCGCCCAAAGCAGAACCAGCAGCACAGCCTGTCGCTGCCGCACCTGCTGCCGCACCTGCCAAAGCGAAGGCTGAGCCGCCTGCGCCCAAGCCAAAAGTGCAGGTTGCCAAAATCGAAAACGGCAAGGTTGAACAACTGTCTGAATCTGCTCCTGCCGCTGTTGCCGCCGCAGTGGTGGAGCCTTCGGCTGAGCAAACGTTCGCGCCGAAATATCTTTTGGGCATGAGTTCCAACGGGCGTCGCCGTCCGGGGCCGAGCCTCAACTATTTCCGCGACATGGCTAAGCAGGTCAAAACCAATTAGATCGAGTCACGGGCTAGAAGAGGCGATACCGTTCCGGGATCGCTGACGCGATCGAGGGTGCGGCTCAGACCGTGCCCTTTTTTTGCAGAAACACCAGCCCGCTATAAAGCTGAAATGCTTGATCCCATTCGGTTGGCGCTTTGCGAAAGAGATCGATATGAGCCGGAAATTCGGAAATTAAATTCAAATGTTCCAGCGCAGTTTCGGCAAACGGCGTAAAGCTTGACCACACGGGCACGGCAGGAAGCTGTGACTGAAAATAGCTGATCATCTGGTTCCAACTGCGGCGATTGGTGATTTTGGCGGGTTGTGCATCAGCGGCAAAATTGACACCCTGCTGAAACTGATAGCTGCTGTCGCCAAACCGCAAAATTGTATTGCGTCGAGTCAAATGCAAATCGCAAAACTGCGCGTAGTCTCGGATTTGCTCTTTGCGCTGAAGCTTTTTGTGCAAATCCAAGTCCACCACATCCTCAAAATCGGCAGTCTGCCCTCGACGCGCTGCTGCACTTCTCGCCAGTCAAACTTCAGCGCTCCAAGCTGGCCGTTTTCATCCAAACAAACAGCGGTCGGCGGCGAAACCGACTGCAAATGCTGGACTCGAAAGACGCGAATCTGCTCGATCTGCTCGATCGCCCACCCAAAACTCGGAATTCCGCCGCGCCGCAACTCTTCGCCATACACATGCAGTTCACCGATCGCCCCCGTCCGATATAACCGCCAGTGCCGACTGGGAAGCTGAAGGTTGGCCGTGTATGCATCCAGCCGCATAATTCGAGCAAAGTTTCGCACGGCTTCCGCCCGCTCTGCTCCGGCGATCGGCTCAATCACCAAAACGCCAGCGGCACGATCGTCTAGATCAGTGGTGGCCTGTGCGATCGCCTGCTGTCTGCGCGATCGATTTGCCGCTTCGATCCGCTCTAGTCCCTGCCTCGCCTGCGCCACAATTTTTGGACTGGTGGTGTCGCGCAGCAGTTGGCGATAGAGGCGATCGGCTTTGTCGAATTTGCCGATCGCTTCTTGCAGCCGTGCAACATAAAGCCGGACGCTCGGATCTTCAGGAAACTGCTGCCACAAAGGTTTGAGCAGCTTGGCCGCTAGCTTGTAGTCTTGCCGCTCAAATGCTGCTGCAACGGATTCGATCATGATTCACAAATCGAAGAAAACGCTGCTTTTAGCTTAATGGGAAAGGAGCAAAATCGTTAGCGTCAGTGAGAGCGATCGCGTCTCAAATCAGACGAGGCAGTTAGACGTTCGTAGTCGACTTGCAGTTCTCACAAATTGAACGCATCTTTGTTCTTAGTTTTCCCATATGTCATCATCCCATTCAGCTTCGTTTAACTCGCTACAGTAAGCCTCTAAGCTTTCCTTCAACCTTTTGTGAAATTTAGTAGCGTTAATAGTTTTTGTAGACGGAGTAAAGAGATCTCCCTTCCTGCGGATGTGCCAACCGCCTGTTGTTTCAGCTTGGTGAAGAATGCCGCATCGAACATGTGTATAGAATTCATCAGCGCAGTCTCTAAAGTCGTTGAAGCGAATATCATTGCGATTAAAAAAAGAGCGAAATGCACATTTGCTTTTATACCTAGTATTAGGCCATCCAGACCAAAAGGACTCTAGTGCCTCAATCATGAGGCAGCAAATAGCCATTGTACAAAAGCCATGCTTTGTTGTGTTTTGCCCGTTCTTGCCTTCCAAGGGAGCAATATATCGTTCTGTAAAACGTTCGCGAATGAATCTAATAATTTCATCTTTGCTTCTAGCTTGCTTTAGCTCGCGATATTTACTAATTGAAACGCGGCTAGAAAGTTGAGTATCGAGTGGAGTTAAAGCCAACTTTACGGTTCCTTATCAAACAGTTTTTCAGACTTAACGCAGTAGAGAGCGGCCTAACTTGCTACTAGGTTAAATCCATTCATTGAGGTTAACCGAGGCTAACTAATTTTAGCCACCTGCTCCACCAACTCGCACCACAAGCAGCCCCTCGTCTCAAGCTGCTTCCCCAGCAGTGGAGAACCCCAGAAATGCGCTAAAATTGTAGGAGCGAATGGCGGTATTTGGCAAGTATTTTGGGGTTGAATCGGAGCGATCGTTCAGCCTGCCCGCTAGCAAAATTAGAGCGCGTTTGGAGCTTTTACCCGTATGACTTTTTCCCAGGAACCGACGCAAGAGCGGATTATTCCAACTGATCTGCGGGGTGAAATGTCCCGGTCTTACCTGGAATACGCGATGAGCGTCATCGTTGGACGGGCGCTGCCAGATGCCAGAGATGGCCTCAAGCCCGTACACCGACGCATCCTCTATGCCATGCACGAGCTTGGCCTGAGTGCCGATCGCCCTTTCCGCAAATGCGCCCGTGTCGTCGGGGAAGTGCTGGGTAAATATCACCCGCACGGCGACACTGCCGTTTACGACGCCCTAGTGCGGATGGCGCAAGATTTCTCGATGCGATCGCCCCTGATTAACGGGCACGGCAACTTCGGTTCGATCGACAACGACCCGCCCGCCGCCATGCGATACACGGAATGTCGCTTGCAAGCGTTGACCTCAAATGCGCTGCTGCGCGACATCGAAGCCGATACCGTTGATTTTGGCGATAACTTTGACGGGTCGCAGCAAGAACCGCTGGTGATGCCCGCCCGGATTCCGCAGTTGTTGCTGAATGGCTCGTCGGGAATTGCCGTCGGCATGGCAACAAACATTCCGCCGCACAACTTAAATGAACTGATCGACGGCGTGGTGGCGCTGATTCAAAATCCAGAAATCACCGATCTGGAATTGATGCAGCACATTCCTGGCCCGGACTTTCCAACTGGCGCTCAGATTTTGGGCACGGGTGGCATTCGCGAAGCCTACACGACCGGACGCGGCTCGATCACCATGCGCGGCGTGGCGGCGATCGAAACGATCGAGCAGCGCGGCAGACCCGATCGCGAAGCCATCATCATCACCGAACTGCCGTTCCAAACGAACAAGGCGGCGATGATCGAACGCATCGCTGAAATGGTGAACGAGCGCAGGCTGGAAGGCATCCGCGATATTCGCGACGAAAGCGATCGCGACGGAATGCGAATCGTAATCGAACTGCGGCAAGACGCCTACGCCCGCGTGGTGCTGAACAACCTTTACAAGCAAACGCCGCTGCAAGCGAATTTTGGCGTGAATATGCTGGCGATCGTCAATGGCGAACCCCAGCTTTTGACGCTGAAGCACTTCCTGCAAGTTTTCCTCGACTTTCGGATCGAAACGATCGCCCGCCGGACGCGCTATGAACTGCGGAAGGCTGAAGAGCGCGATCACCTGCTGCAAGGCTTGCTGATTGCTCTGGCAAATCTCGATGCGATCATCAATCTGATTCGCCATGCTGCTGATGCGCCGACCGCTCGCGTCGAACTAATCGAAACCTATGGCCTTTCGGATGCTCAGGCCGACGCGATCTTGCAGATGCAGTTGCGCCGTCTCACCGCACTGGAAGCGGAGAAAATTCAGCAAGAACACGAAGAATTGCAGCGCCGGATCTCGGATTTACAGGACATTCTCGATCGCCGTGAGCGCGTTTTGGAAATTATCCAGACTGAAATTGGCGAACTGCGATCGATGCACGGTACGCCGCGCCGCACCGTGATCGAACACATGGACGGCGAACTCGTTGACATCGACTTGATCGCCAACGACCAAGCGTTGATCCTCGTCACCGAGCAGGGCTACGTCAAGCGGATGCCTGTGAGCGAATTTGAAGCGCAAAGCCGAGCCACACGCGGCAAGGCCGGAGCGAAGATGAAGGAAGATGACAACATTGAACATTTCTTCACCTGCAACGACCACGACAGCGTGTTGTTCTTCAGCGATCGCGGCGTGGTTTACAGCCTCCGAGCCTACCAAATTCCGATCGCGTCTCGGACGGCCAGAGGAATGCCGATCGTGCAGATGCTGCCGATTCCGCACGCTGAGAAAATTACCTCGATCGTGCCTGTGAGCGAATTTAGTGACGACGAATATCTCGTCATGCTGACGCAAAACGGCTACATCAAGAAAACGGAACTTTCGGCCTTCAGCCACATCCGCGCCAACGGTCTGATCGCGATTTCGCTGGAAGAAGGCGATCAGCTACGCTGGGTGCGTCGCGCTCACTCCGAAGACAGTGTAATCATCGGATCGCGCAAAGGCATGACGATCCACTTCCGCGCCAACCAAGAACAGCTACGACCGTTGGGCAGACCGACTAGAGGCGTTCGCGCCATGTCTCTGCGTGAAGGTGACGAACTGATCAGCATGGACATTCTGCCCAGCCAGGTGGCCGATATGGTGGCGAGTGTTGCTGATGTTGAAGCCGAGTCAGAAGCCGAAGACCTCGATCTCGCCGCACCAAGCAATCAAGGTCCTTGGGCGCTGGTAATCACAATGGGCGGCTTGGGCAAGCGCGTTCCCGTGTCGCAGTTCCGGCTGCAAAATCGGGCGGGCATGGGTTTACGCGCCATCAAGTTCCGCAAAGCCGCTGACCAGCTTGCTGCCCTGATGATCGTCAATGACGAAGACGAAATCATGATGGTGTCGAGCCGAGGCATTATCATCCGCCAAGCCGTCAACGCGATCTCCTGTCAGTCTCGTGCCGCAACGGGTGTCCGAGTCCAGCGATTGGACGAAGACGACGCGATCGCCGCCGTTGCGATCGTGCCTCCCGTCCAAGAAGGTGAAGCGTCGCAAGAAGGTGAAGAGGAAGAGGTCTAACTCGGTGAAGGGCTGGCCTGCCGTCGCAGTTGCCCTCGCCAGCGGCATCGCAATGGGGCTGACTGTTGCCCCCGTCAACGCCTGGTTTCTCGGCTGGATCGCCCTCGCGCCGCTGTGGTTGCTCTTGCAGCAAGATCGATCGATTCGGTCACGCCTCCTGCTGGCTGGACTTTGGGGCTTGGGCTATCACGGAACCGCGATCGTCTGGATTCTTGGCCTCCATCCGCTCACCTGGATGGGCGTTCCCTGGCTGGCAAGCATTGCGATCGCGCTGTTCTGCTGGGTTGCGATCGCCTGCTGGGGTGCAGTTTTGGTGATGAGTTGGGCGATCGCGCTCCATTTCCTCACCCGCAAAGCTTCGCCGCTTGTGCGCGTCCTGATCGGTACGGGTCTTTGGTGTTTGCTTGAAACCCTTTGGTCGTCGGGTGCGCTGTGGTGGACATCGCTTTCCCTGACGCAAAGCCCGCATGATTTGGTGATTTTGCATTTGGGGCAGCTTTCGGGGCCAACGGCAGTTGTGGGATCGATCGTTGCCGTAAGTGGATTGCTGGCGGAAGGGGCGATCGCCTTGCCGCAGAGCGATCGCGCCCGAAAATATTTCACTTCTGCTTTGGCGTTGTTAGTCGGTTTGCACCTGATTGGCTTCGCACTTTACAGCCGTCCAATTGCTCAACTCCCCGAAGCCGCCATCAACATCGGCATCGTGCAGGGCAACATTCCAACTCGCGAAAAGCTGTTTGATAACGGGATTCGTCGCGCTTTGACGGCTTACACGGAAGGCTATCGCAGCCTGACAAACGATGAAAATCCGGTCGATGCGGTTTTGACGCCAGAAGGAGCTTTGCCTTGGCTGTGGATCGATTCCCCTCAGCAAAATTTGCTTTATCAGGCGATTCTCGATCGCAACATTCCCGCTTGGATTGGCACAGCCGGAAGCGTCCCGGACGGCTTGACCTGGAGCTTGTTCACGGTTTTGGGCAATGGTGAAATTGCTGGACGCTATGACAAGTAAAGCTAGTTCCATTGGGCGAATATATCCCGTTTCGATCGATCCTCGGTGGCTTAATTGGTCGCCTTTCCCCGATGGAAGCTTCGATGATTCACGGTGCGCCAAATCAACAGTTTGAAACGCCATTCGGTCGAGCGATCGGCGGAATTTGCTTCGATTCTGCCTTCTCCTCGCTGTTTCGTAATCAGGCAGCAAACGGCGGCGAATTTATCCTCACCGCTTCTAATAATGATCCCTACAACGACGCGATGAAGTTGCAGCATGAAGCGCAAGATATTATGCGATCGATCGAAACTGACCGATGGGCAGCCCGCGCCACAAATACCGGATTTTCTAGCATCGTTGATCCGCATGGTCAGGTGGAATGGCGATCGCCCTCCAATGTTTACACCGTTCACGCTCACACGATCTATCGCCGTCAGGGGCAAACGCTTTACGTCCGCTGGGGCGATTGGCTGCTGATTGTGTTGCTGGTCGGCGGGGCGATCGCTTGGACAAAGCAACTTCAGCCCCGCTGAGAATGAATCAAAGCTGCTTCAAAGTCCCCCATTTTTGGGAGATTTGGGGGGCAAGATTGCGATCGCCTCTCGCAATTCTTGATAGACAAGCTGCAAATCTTTGAGCTGATAGTGAGCATTTAATCCGCTTGGATTGGGCAACACCCAAATTTTTGTATCGTGCAGCATTTGGAACTGATTTCCCATCTTTGCCTTCGGCTGATTAAACGCAGTTCGATAGGCACTGATCCCCAAAACGGCTAATACTTTGGGGCGATATTCTTCCATTTTTGCCGCTAGATTGATATGCCCCTGAACCAGTTCTTCCGGTGCAAGCTGATCGGCTCTGGCAGTGGCGCGATCGACAATATTCGTAATTCCAAAACCCAACTTCGGCAAGTCTCGATCTTCGCTGGGGGAAAAGAGGCGATCGGTAATCCTGCGCCGTGCAAAGTTTTCCAAAAGCGATTGCCCGGACGCGCAAAATGATGTCCAACCACCGCGCTATAAAGGCTGGGATTAATGCCGCAAAATAAAATAGTTAGATTGGGCGCAATGATATCCGGCACAGTTCGATTCACTGCGTCTTGAATTTCAGCTTTGGTCGGTTTGGGAAGCGTCATTTGTGCAAGTTTTTTGAAATCAAAAAAGGCGATTGCGATCGACAATCACCTTTCTCGATCGTAATCAAATGCTTTAAACAAGCGAAAGCCGGGGCAGACTCCCGGCCTTGAAAGGAATGGTGCGGCCAACCGCCGTCGCGATCGCCCTCAAACTTTCCGCCAATTCTGCCATCGCATCGAGTGACAACGCCTGCCGTGCATCAGAAACCGATTCTTCGGGAACGGGATGACACTCGACCATGATCCCGTCGGCTCGGCAGGCGATCGCCGCTCGTGCCAAATCCGCGACGAGTTCGCGCTTTCCGGCTGCATGGCTGGGATCGGCAATTACAGGCAGGTGCGTAATTTGCTTTAGCGCGACGACTGCGCCCAAGTCCAGCACGTTGCGCGTGTAGGAATCGAAGCTGCGAATGCCCCGTTCGCACAAAATCACGTTCGGGTTGCCGTGACTGAGGATGTATTCCGCCGCCATCACGAATTCTTCGATCGTTGCGGCCAGTCCGCGCTTGAGGACGATCGGCTTATCCACTTGCCCAACGGCCTTGAGCAAATCGAAATTCTGCATATTGCGGCTGCCAATTTGCAGTACGTCCGCATACTGACAAATCGTTTCAATCTGCGAAATTGCCATGACTTCCGTGATCACGGGGAAGCCGTAGCGATCGCGCACAGCGGCCAAAATTTCCAGTCCTTCCACGCCCAAACCCTGAAAGTCATAGGGCGAAGTGCGCGGTTTGAAGACACCGCCTCGGAGGGCTTGCACTGGGGAAACGGCCAAACGGCTTGCCACTGCTTCCATCTGCACTGAATTTTCAACGGAACAGGGGCCACCGACGATCAGGAGATCCTGACCGCCGACCGAGACGCGATCGGACAGGCGCACGATCGTCTGGTGGTCGGCATCGATTTTGCGGGCGAGCTTTGCTTTTTGCATGATTTGGAGAATTCCTTGAAGTTAGGGGGTGGACATTAAAAAACCCGGAAGCTTTTCAGATTCCGGGTGGCGCGACTTCGCAAAAGCGACCTTTACCCAGAACCGTTGCGGGGCCAAAAAAAGTAAAAGCCGTAAAAGTATGAAGCGCGTTGCATGAAGTGAGATTCCTAGAAAAACAAAAACCGCAGCGGTTCAGACTGCGGTTCACTCAGAGGTTCCATGACAAGTTGGACTCACCCCAAGTGAACCTTGCTAAACCAAAAGTAAAAGTAGTGCGTCGAAAATTTCATGAAGTCAGCCGTAGCTCTACTAGTTTCTTGACACTAACAGACGATCGCAAACCCCGTCAAGCACTCGATCGGTAGAAGTACAGCCGTTCAGTCCGGTTCATCCTGCACTTTTTCTGTACACTATGGGGTGGATTCATCGGATGGTTCGCTCACTTCTCCCCAAAAGATTGATATGGTTGATCACTCTGCCGCTTCGCCGTCCCGCCGCCCCAAAGAACCAAAGCCGCTGCGCCAAATTTGGTTGGATGTGCTGGCGACCGTTGCTTGGGGAGCGGTTTTGCTGAGATTCTGGCTGGCGGGCAAAATGCCCCTGCTGCTACATCCGAATTATGTTTGGCTGGCGGTGGCGGCGGGCTTTGCACTGTTGGGGCTGGGCGCTTGGAAGGCGAGGCAGGGCTGGATCATGCAGCACAGGCGATCGCGCTTCGTTGTACCGAATCCCCAGCACTTCAACCTGCTGCCGCCCCGACTCAGTAGCCTGCTGCTGCTGGTTGTTGCGCTGGTCGGATTGGGATTCACGCCGCGTCCGTTTGCTAGCGATGTGGCGCTGAATCGCGGCGTGACGGAAACGCTGATGATGACCAGAGCGCAGCCGCAGTCGTTTCGCGCCACCGTGAATCCAGAAGATCGATCGATCATCGACTGGATTCGCACCCTCAGCGTTTACCCAGAACCGGATGCCTACAGCGGTCAAACAGTGAATGTCAAGGGCTTTGTGATTCATCCGCCCAATTTACCAGAAGGCTATTTTGTGATTTCGCGATTTGTAATTACCTGCTGCGCTGCCGATGCGTATCCGGTTGGGTTGCCTGTGAAAATTGAAGGGAGTCGATCGCAATATCCAGCCGATAGTTGGCAGCAAGTTCGCGGCAACATGATTACCGAAACTCTAGATAATCAGCGTCAGCTTGTCATTCAAGCCAGCGAGATCAAAGCTGTTCCTCAACCGCGCAATCCGTATGCTTATTAGGTGGACGAATTTCTAATTTTTTGATCAGGTTCGATCGCTTCTCGCAATCATCAAGGCCACTTTAAAGAAGGCTTGCGCTTAGCTTTTGCACAGTCCTTCAAAATTTGCAGCAGTCGATCGATCGATACGCCGCCTTTTCATTGCAATGTGGGTTGCTAATCACCGAATTTTCTCGTTTACAAAGCGATTTCATTCGCGTCCTCAAATCTGTGTTTGAGTCACGCCAATTCTGTTAAGTTGCAGCAGATTAATTGCAGCAAAAATTAACCGCAGCCTGGGCATGAATTGCCGTTGTGTCGAAAATGGGCACAGGGCTATCGGCGGGCTGAATCAGCAAGCCAATTTCCGTGCAGCCTAAAATCACGGCTTCGGCTCCCGCTTCGACAAGCGATCGAATCACATCGCGATACTGCTGCCGCGATTCAGCCAACACCTTGCCCTGGCAAAGTTCGCCATAGATGATGCGGTGGACGATCGCCCGCTCTGCCTCGTTGGGAATCCGCACGTCTAGCCCAAACTCACGCAGTCGGCCTGTGTAGAAATCTTGCTCCATCGTGTATTTTGTGCCGAGTAAGCCAATCGATCGAAAGCCCTGCGCCTGAATCGAAACGGCAGTGGCGTCGGCAATGTGCAGCAGCGGCAGCGGGCAGGCTTGTTCGATTCGCATCCGCCATTTTGTGCATCGTGTTGGAGCAAATCAGCAGTCCGTCTGCTCCGCCTGCTTGCAGACTTTGGGCAGCGGGCAATCATGCGATCGGTCGCGCCGTTCCAGTCGCCTTGATGCTGGAGCAGTTCGATTTCGGCAAAGTCGAACGAATAGAGCAGGCATTTTGCCGAATGCAAGCCGCCAAGTTTCGCTTTTACGCCTTGATTGATCAGGCGATAGTATTCGATCGACGACTCCCAACTGAGGCCGCCAATTAAGCCGATCGTTTTCATCACAAACTTATTACAAAACAAGGAGCGATCGACCGTCGATCGCTCCTTAATAAAAATTACTCTACTGCTGGGGAGTAGGGCATTGCTGAGGGCTGGGACTCGCACTAGCTAGTTGCCTCGACCGATCATTTTCTAATTGCTGTTGTTGGGGGTAGGGCATTGCTGGTTGGTTGAATTTGCCGCTGCTGGCGCTTGAGCAGCAGGTGGTGAAGAGCGTTGTGTGCCTGAGTTGCTTTTATCAGAAGGTTGGGGTTGGTCTGAGGTTCGCCCCTCAGGTAGATTATTGGGTAAATCAGGTTGGGCAAGACTCGTAGGCGGTGTCGTCCAAAAAATCAAAGATCCAGCCTTGGTTGATTCGATGCCAAAGTAGAAAACAGCGACAGCCAGCACCAATAGGATGCCGTGAGACAGAACTGGATTGTCATGAGCCTTACCCGTCACATTCTTTGATACGTTTCCAACTACGTTAAAGACATCTCCCTTAGTGCGAATCTCCGTGTCTTTGAGCATCATTGCCCTTTCTGTAGCTGTGTCTCCATGTGAGTCTTTTCGATTTTGAACTTTCGTGTTGTTGCACTCCTCAATTACTAATTTTGCCTGCTGTCGGACTGTCTCATCTTCAGAAATGCCAGCTTCCTTGAGTTTCTCTTCTAGCTCCCCTCCGCAAACGTCAGGTTTTTGGCCGAATTTAGCTATAACTTCATTGAAAGATGGAGCGCCAACCCATCGCTCTTGAATCAATGATTTCAATTGAGCGTAGGCACCTTTAAGGGCATCGGTAGCAGCATCGTTTGCAATTGTCTTAGCACCATCAGCTAGAGCTTGAAGAATAATATCCATTCAGCTATCTCCTTGTTGAACAGCAGGTGATGTTGGCAAGAGGGATGTGAAAGCGAAAAGCTGTTGTTTATTTAATTGGGAAAGCGATCACGATAAATCATCGTCTAGCAAAAAGTGCTACCGCTCTTCTGCATCATATTCCAGAAAATACTGAAATGAACTTGAAACTTGGTTTAGTTGTTTTGGTTTGCTGCTACATGATCACCAGTTGATAGTGTGATTTGTGTTACTAAATATCTATTACTTCACTGTCCAATGTCTAACTTGCCAAAAGACGATTCACCCAACCACGCCGAGCATTCACTTTCGTCAATGCGAAAACGAGGAGCGATCGACGGTCGATCGCTCCTTCAGCAAACAACTGAAACTTAATATTCCGGCACAGACGGATCGACTTCGCGACTCCAAGCGGTGATGCCGCCTTGGACGTTCGTGCCTTCGATTCCGGCTGCTTTGAGGAGGCCGATCGCTTTGGCCGATCGTCCGCCCAGTTTGCAGTGCGCGATCAATTTGTGGCCGTTCAGCAGTTCTTTCACCTTGGCAACGCCCTCCCCGCTTTCGATGTCGGGCAGCGGCACGAGAACCGAACCGGGAATGCGAGCGATCTCGTACTCGTTCGGATTGCGGACATCCAGCAGCACAAAATCATCTGCGCCGCTGTCAAGCAGTGCTTTGAGTTCCGTCACGGTCATTTCTTGCATGTTGGCTTGCTGCGCGGCTTCGGCGGCTTTGGCTTGGGGAATTCCGCAAAATTCTTCGTAGTCGATTAGCTTTTCAATCACGGGGCGAACCGGATTCGGACGCAGCTTCAACTCGCGGAAGGTCATGTCCAGCGAGTTATAGAGCAGCAGGCGACCGCTGAGCGTTTTTCCCTGACCTAGAATAATTTTGACCGTTTCGGTGGCCTGAATCACGCCGATCAAACCAGGCAAAATGCCCAGAACGCCACCCTCGGCGCAGGAGGGAACCATGCCGGGGGGGCGGCGGTTCCGGGTATAGATCGCGGTAGTTGGGACCGTCTTGGTAGTTGAAGACGGTGGCCTGTCCCTCGAAGCGGAAGATCGAGCCGTAGACGTTGGGTTTGTTGAGCAAAACGCAGGCATCGTTGACGAGATAGCGGGTCGGGAAGTTGTCGGTTCCATCGACCACGATGTCGTAGGGGGCGACGATATCCAGCGCGTTTTCCGCACTGAGGCGGGTTTCGTAGAGGTCTACCTGACAGTTGGGGTTGATTTCGAGAATGCGGTCTTTGGCAGATGCGATCTTGGGTTTGCCCACCCAGGATGTGCCGTGAATGACTTGGCGCTGGAGGTTGGACGTGTCCACCACGTCAAAATCGACAATGCCGATCCGTCCGATTCCGGCAGCGGCGAGATAGAGCAGGAGCGGCGAGCCGAGGCCGCCTGTGCCGATGCAAAGGACGCTGGCGGCTTTGAGGCGCTTTTGGCCTTCGAGTCCGACTTCGGGCAGGATCAGATGGCGAGAGTAGCGATCGATTTCTTCGCGACTAAGCTGGATCTCGTCCAGGTTGGGATTGAGCATGGCAGCGGCTAATCAAGTGGAGGGTTGGACGGTGAAGGGTTCGAGTTGGAAAGGTTCGCGCTGGAATTGGTCTTCCTCGTCTAGAGTCCAGCATAAACAATCTTGGGCAACACCTTGACGAACGGAAACAATCAGATACGAGTATTGCGACCATGCGGCCAGTCGATCGCACTCGGAAGGGACGGCTTCACAGTCGGGGTGGGAGTGGTAGATGCCGATGATGTCCAGATTGCGATCGCGCCCCGACTTCTGAATCAGCATCATTTTCGCAAGGATCGATCGTGTAGCGGCGCTTGGTGGTGAAGTCTTCGCCTGTCCAGGCGTTTCTCGTCGGGTGAACTTCGAGGACTTGTTTGCG